>JBNKFC010000044.1:0-2678 GCA_050289105.1 Paracoccaceae bacterium
GTGGCGTCGCTTTCGAGGAGACCCGAATGTTCGGCGCTGTCGACCGAGCGGATGCCGAAGAGGCAGATCCGCTCGGCCGGAACCGGCGCGGGGAAGGGCGGGAAGGCGTCGAAGCCGCTTTGCCCGGCGATATAAGCGACCGGCGTGCCGTGGAGATTGCCCGACTGGGTGGTCAGCGGCGTGTGGTAGTCGGAATGGGCATCGAGCCAGAGCACGAAAAGCGGCCGGCCCTGCTTCGCCGCATGGGCCGCGACGCCCGCGACCGAGCCGAGCGACAACGAGTGGTCGCCCCCGAGGAAGATCGGCAGGCCCTTTCCCATCGCCGCTTCGGCGCGGTCGGCAAGGGCTTCGGTCCAGGCGACCGTCTCGCTCAGGTGATGGACGGCCGGGTTCGGGCAGGCGGCGTCGCGAAGGGCCGCCGGCGTCACGTCGCCCCAGTCGGCGACAGGCCGGCCGAGCGCCTCGAGGCTTTGCGCCAGCCCGGCGACCCGGTAGGCGGCGGGACCCATCAGGCAGCCCTCGCGCTTCTGGCCGCTGTCGATCGGCGCGCCGATCAGGATCGTGGTCTGGGTCATGGCTGGTCCGCTCGATTCTGGATTCGGGTGTGGTGAGTGTCTTGCCGGATTGCGGCGGAGAAAAGCGTCTCTATTATCAGATTGCACAAGAGCTTTGGCAAAACGGCGGACGGAATGAGCGATTTGGACGATACCGATCAGGCGCTGATTTCGGCTTTGCGCCGGGACGGGCGGGCCTCCTTCTCCGATCTCGCGGCGCAGCTTGGCCTCGCGCGGGCGACGGTCACGGCGCGGATGGAGCGGTTGCAGGCCCGGGGTGAGATCCAGGGCTTCACCGTCGTGACCCGTGGCGACCTGACGGCGATGCCGGTTCGGGGGCTGATGATGATCGCGATCGAGGGGCGGGGGACGGAGCGGATCATCGCCCGTCTCTCCGGCTTGCCGGAAGTGACCGCGGTGCATTCCACCAACGGCCGCTGGGACCTGATCGCGGAATTGGGCACGCGGACGCTGGAGGAGTTGGATGCGGTCCTCTTGAGGGTGCGCGGATACGAGGGCGTTCTGGCGAGCGAAACGAGCCTGCTGCTGTCGACCCGCCGGGCGGGACGGCGCTAGTCGCGCCGCGCGGCGGCGATCCAGATCGCGACCAGCGCGAAGGACAGGATCGCGTTCCACGACGCCATCGACAGGCCCGCGAAGGCCCAGGCAACCTCGTCGCAGCGGATGAGGGGGGCCTCCATGATCTGGTTCAGGAGATCCTCGGCCGAGCCGGCGAGGTCACCACCGGAAGTGCAGGTGTCCGGGCCCGGCCACCACCGCTGTTCGACCCCGGTATGATAGATGCCGAGCCCGCCCGTAACCGCCGCCGCGGCCGCCCCCGCCCAGGCGAGCCCGCGCCATCCGTTAACGACAATCGCAAGGCCGATGAGGATCGCCGCCCCGTGTGGCCAGCGCTGCCAGAGGCAGAGCTTGCAGGGCGCGTAACCGAGCATCTGGAAGAAGAACGCCCCGAGGAGCAAGGCGGCGGACCCGCCGGCGGCGAGCAGGATGAGGTGCCGCGATTTCATAGATACTTCACCAAAGCGAATCCGCCGATCAGAAGGACCATGAACAGCGTGAAGACTAGCCCGAGCCGACGCTCGATGAAATCGCGCATTGGCGCGCCGAACTGCCACAAGAGCCCGGCGACGACAAAGAAGCGGATACCGCGAGCGACGATGGCCGAGGCGATGAACACCGGCAGCGACAGGCCTGTCCAGCCTGACATAATGGTGATCACCTTGAAGGGGAACGGGGTGACACCGGCGATCAGCACCGCCCAGGCGCCGTATTGATTGAAGCGGGCCGCGAAGTCGTCCGCCGCGTCGGTCTTGCCGTAGAATTCGAGGATCGGTTGGCCCACGGCATCCCAGAGCACCGCACCGATGAGATAGCCGAGCAAGCCGCCGAGGACCGAAGTGACGAGAGCCACCGTCGCGATCACCCAGGCGCGCGAGGGGCGGGATATGATCATCGGGATCATCAGGACGTCCGGCGGGATCGGGAAGAACGAGCTTTCCACGAATGACACGATACCGAGCGCTCTGAGAGAGCGCGGGTGGTCGGCCAACCGCATCGTCCAGTCGTAGAGTGCACGGATCATTTGAACCTGCCCGAAATGCCCCGCGCCCTTAGGCCATGCGGGTGGCGCGGCGTCAAGCGCAAGAGGGCTTTGCCGTGCCCCGGCAGCAAGCTATCGTTGCTCTGGTGTGTGCAATCCCCGAACGTGGAGGGAACAGCAATGAAGTGGCAAGGACGTCGCGGCAGCAGCAATATCGAGGACCGGCGCCGGATGAGCGCGGGCCGCGCGGGCGGCCTTGGTCTCGGGGGCATGCTCGCCGTGCTGGCGATCGGATATTTCCTCGGCATCGACGTGACACCGCTCCTGAGCGGCGGACCGATCGGCGGGACCTCGCAGCAAGCCGACCTGACCGAGGCCGACATGCGGGCGGGCGAATTCGTCTCGGTTACGTTGGCCGATACCGAGGAAATCTGGAGTGACATCTTCGCCCAGGACCTCGGTCAGACCTACACGCCGGCGACGCTTGTGCTCTTCAAGCAGGTGACGCAGTCGCCCTGCGGCGGCGCGTCCGGGGCGACCGGGCCGTTCTACTGCCCGCTCGA
>JBNKFC010000045.1:0-2921 GCA_050289105.1 Paracoccaceae bacterium
TTCCTCACCGCAATCGGCGGGGTCGATGACCGCATCGAGGGTCTGCAGGCGGGCGCCGACGACTACCTCGTCAAGCCCTTCGCCTTCGGCGAACTCTCGGCACGCGTCGCCGTTCTGGCCCGGCGCGCGGCGCTGCCGGTGACCGAGACGGTGCTAACCGCCGGCGACCTGAAAATGGACCTGATCGCGCGAACCGTCACCCGGGCGGGCCATACGATCGACCTCCTGCCCCGTGAATTCGCACTGCTGGAGCATCTTCTGCGGCGCAAGGGCAGAGTTCAGACCCGGACGATGCTTCTGGAAGCGGTCTGGGACCTCAGCTTCGATCCGCAGACCAACGTGGTCGAAACCCATGTCAGCCGCCTGCGCGCCAAGGTCGACAAACCGTTCGAGCGCGACCTGATCCACACGGTGCGCGGCGCCGGCTACAAGATCGAGGCCTAAGCGATGCTGCCCGGCCTGCGCAGGATCGTCGGCCGCATCGCCGGATCCACGCCGATGCGCCAGGCCGCGGGCCTCGTCGCGGTGGTGGCGGGGGTCAATCTCGTGACCTTGGGCCTCGCCTATTTAAGCTTGCGGACATCCGTCGAAGGCAGCATGCGCGCCAACCTTGCCCAGCACATGGCAGGCTTCCAGGTCGCGGCCTCTCCCCAGGCGCTGGAAATCCTCGTCGCGGCCGAGGCGGATGCCGCCGATCCGGCGCAACGGGTCTTCGTCTATATTGCACCGGATGGTCGCGTCACCGGCAATGCCGACGCGCTGCTGAGCTCCGACGGTGTCGAGATCCGGCGCCAGCCCGAGGGCCGGCCGCTGAGCGAAGACGGCTACTTCCCCCTGATCGAACGAAAGGCGGGCGGCATTCTCATCCTCGCCGAAAGCCGGACCCCGCTTAAGGAACTTGGCGAAACCTTCCTCGCCTTGCTGCTTCTCAGCCTCGCGCCGACAGTCCTGATCTCGCTCGGCGCGGGGGCGATCATCGCCACCCGCGCACGCCGGCGCGTCGATCTCATCGAGGCGACGCTGGGCAGGCTGTCGGAAGGCGCGCTCGACGCCCGCATACCGCTTGAGCCAGGGCGCAAGGACGACCTCGCCCGAATCGGCGCGCAAGTGAACCGGATGGCCGCAGCGCAGGAGGCGTCGACCGAGGCGCTTCGGCAGGTCTCGGCGGACATCGCCCATGACCTCAAGACGCCGCTGCAACGGATGACGGTGCTTCTGCACGACCTGCGCGACAGCCTGCCCGAGGACGGCGCCGAAGCCGCACTCGCCGACCGTGCCATCGCCGAGGCCGAAGGCGCCGTCGGCGTCTTCCACGCGCTGCTTCAGATCGCCCAGATCGAAGGCGGAGGCGCAAGGGCGGGGTTTGTATCCGTCGATCTCGCCCGCACGGCCGCCGAGATCACCGAGCTCTATACCCCCTCGGCCGAAGAGAGCGGCCGCCGGATCGGACTGACCTGTCCGGAAGGGCCCGCCCTCGTCTCGGGCAACAAGGGCCTGATCGGCCAGGCGCTGGCCAATCTCATCGAGAACGCGCTGCGCCATACGCCTGCCGGCACAGATATCGACATCACTGTCCGTCGCATCGACGGCACCCTCGAACTGGCGGTCGCCGACCACGGCCCCGGCATCCCGGTCGAGGAACGCGATAAGGTCCTGCGGCGGCTCTATCGTCTGGAACGCAGCCGCTCCACACCCGGAAACGGCCTGGGGCTGGCCCTCGTCTCGGCCACCGCGGCGCTGCACGGAGCGGATCTGATTCTCGGCGACAATGTCCCGGGCCTGATCGTCACGCTGCGGTTCCCCGAAGTCAGGCAGACGCCCCAGACCGCGCCCTCCGGCAAGGTGGGCGCGTCGACGCAGCCACCACAAGTCCCCTTGACCGCGCCGGGCGCTCCGACCAGCATGGCGCCATGAAAAGCGACCCCGAAATGGCCCATCTTCCCGAAGACATCGACGCCGTCGCCAAGATGCTGGCGGGACAGGACTATGTCGCCGATCGGTCGCTCGCCACCGTCGTCTTCCTTGCGCTGAAACTTGGCCGACCGCTCTTTCTCGAAGGCGAGGCCGGCACCGGCAAGACCGAGATCGCCAAGGCCATCGCAGCGGCCCTCGGCCGTCGGCTGATCCGGCTTCAGTGCTACGAAGGGCTCGACGCGGCTTCGGCGGTCTGCGACTGGAACTTCGCCGCCCAGATGATCGCCATCCGCACCGCAGAAGCCGGCGGCAATGCCGACCGCGACGCGCTCCGGGCCGAGCTTTTCACCGAGGACTATCTTATCGAGCGTCCGCTTTTGGCGGCGATGCGGCCCCAGCCCGGCGGCGCGCCGGTGCTGCTGATCGACGAGCTGGATCGCACGGATGAGCCGTTCGAGGCATTCCTTCTCGAAGCGCTCTCCGATTTCCAGGTGACGATCCCGGAACTCGGCACGATCCGCGCATCCGAGCCACCCATTGTCATTCTGACATCGAACCGCACGCGCGAAGTCCACGACGCGCTGAAGCGCCGTTGCCTCTACCACTGGGTCGACTACCCGAACTTCGAGCGCGAGAGGGAGATCCTCCACGCCCGAGCCCCCGAGGCGACCGAGACCCTCAGCCGCGAGATCGTCGCCTTCGTCCAGAAGCTCAGGACCGAGGATCTCTTCAAGAAACCCGGCGTCGCCGAAACGATCGACTGGGCCAAGTGCCTCCTGGCCCTCGACGTCATTGCCCTGTCGCCCGAGGTCATCGCGGATACGCTCGGCGCGATCCTGAAATACCAGGACGATATCGCCAAGATCACCGGATCGCCCGCGAAGAAGCTTCTCGACGAGGTGCGCGCGGACCTTGCGACGGCTTGATCCGATGATAGCGCGACGGGCTCCCATTCTTCTGTTCGAAAATACTCCGGGGGTGGGGGGGAAGGGCCCCCACCCCACCCC
>JBNKFC010000046.1:0-7208 GCA_050289105.1 Paracoccaceae bacterium
CGCCCGGAGGCTCGCGATCTGCTCGACCGGCTGGTGGGTCGGGCCATCCTCGCCAAGACCGATGGAATCATGCGTCATCACGTAGACGACGGGCACGCCCATGAGCGCCGAGAGCCGGATCGCCGGACGGCAATAATCGGCGAAAGCGAGGAAGGTGCCGCCATAGGGTCGGAAGCCGCCGTGCAGCGCGAGACCGTTCATCGCGGCGGCCATGCCGTGCTCGCGGATACCGTAATGGATGTAGTTGCCGCCAAAGCTGCCGGGCGCGACGGGGGTCATGGCCTTCGTCCGGGTCAGGTTCGAACCGGTCAGGTCGGCTGAGCCGCCGATGGCGTTCGGCAGCGTTCCGTTCACCACCTCGAGCGCCATCTCGCTCGCCTTCCGAGTCGCGACCTTGGGCGCGTCCTGCGACAACCTCAGCTTGTAGGTATTGATCGCGGCATCGAGCGCACGGGCGTCCGGTGCGGCGAGGCACGCGCGGAAGGCATCGGCCTTCGGGCTCGCCGACAGCCGGCGGGACCAGGCCTGACAGGCTTCGTGACCGCGGCGGGCGACGGCGTGCCAATCGTCGTAGATCGCCTGCGGCACCTCGAACGGAGCCGCCTCCCAGCCGAGCGCGGCGCGCGCGGCGGCGATCTCCTCGGCCCCCAAAGGAGATCCATGGACATTGTGGCTACCTTGCTTGTTGGGCGCGCCGTAGCCGATCACCGTCTTGCAGGCGATGAGCGAGGGGCGCGGGTCCTTTCGCGCCGCCTCGATGGCAGCGGCTACCGCTTCCTTGTCATGGCCGTCGACCGCCTGAACGTGCCAGCCGGCAGCGGCGAACCGCGCCTTCTGGTCGGTGGACGTCGACAGGTCAGTGCTGCCGTCGATGGTGATGCCGTTGTCGTCCCAGAAGACGATCATCCGGCCAAGCCCAAGATGGCCGGCAAGGTCGATCGCCTCGTGGCTGATCCCCTCCATGAGGCAACCGTCACCGGCGATGACATAGGTCCAGTGATCGACTAGGTCGTCGCCGAACCGCGCATTCTGCATCCGCTCGGCAAGAGCCATGCCCACTGCGGTGGAGATGCCTTGGCCGAGCGGGCCGGTCGTCGTCTCGATCCCCTTGGCGTGGCCGTATTCGGGATGGCCGGCCGTCCGCGAGCCGAGTTGGCGGAACGCGCGGATCTGGTCCATCCCCATATCGTCGTAGCCCATCAGGTGATGGATCGCGTAGACGAGCATGGAGCCGTGGCCCACCGACATCACGAAGCGGTCGCGGTCCGGCCAGGCCGGGTCGGACGGGTCGATGGTGATGAAGCGGTTGAAGAGCACAGTCGCGACATCGGCCATGCCCATCGGGGCACCCGGGTGGCCGGAGTTGGCCGCCTGCACGGCATCCATCGTCAGGACCCGGATCGCATTGGCCATGCGGTCTTCTGCGGTTGTTTCGGTCTTCACATGCCGGTTCATGGCCGCCCCCTCAGCTGCGCTTCGATTCATGGACGAGCCGGTGAACCATCGGCGTGAAGATGAGCTGCATCGCGAGGTCCATCTTGCCACCCGGGATCACGATGGAATTCGCCCGGCTCATCCAGCTGCCGTTGATCATCGAGGTCAGGTAGGGGAAGTCGATCCCGCGCGGGCTCTTGAACCGGATCACGACAAGGCTTTCGTCCGCCGTCGGGATCCAGCGCGCGATGAACGGGTTAGAGGTGTCGACCACCGGCACGCGCTGGAAGTTGATGTCGGTCTCGGTGAACTGCGGGCAGATACAGTGCACATAGGCATGCATCCTGCGCAGGATCACGTCCGTCACCGCTTCGGTTGAGTATCCCCGGCTCGCCCGGTCGCGGTGGATCTTCTGGATCCATTCGAGGTTGATCACCGGCACCACGCCGATCTTCAGATCGGCCTTCGAGGCGAGATCGACCGTATCGTTCACCACCGCGCCATGCAGGCCTTCGTAGAAGAGAAGGTCGGAGCCGGTATCAAGCTCCTTCCAATCGGTGAACTTTCCCGGCGGCACGCCGAAGCGCTCGGCCTCTGCGTCGTCGTGGACATAGTGCCGCGTCATGCCCCGGCCGGTCTCGCCGTAGCTGCGGAAGACGTCCTCGAGCTTCTCGAGTTCGTTGGCCTCGTAGGAGAAATGCGAGAAGGTCTGGTCTCCCTCGGACTTTCTCCGCTCTAGCTCCGCCTTCATCGCGGCGCGGTCGAAACGATGGAACGCGTCGCCCTCGATCGACACCGCCTTGATCCCCTCGCGCCGGAAGATCTGGTCGAAGGTGGACTTCACCGTCGTCGTGCCCGCGCCGGAGGAGCCGGTGACCGATATGATGGGATGCTTCTTGCTCATGGGTCCTCTCAGGCGCGGAATAGGCCGCGCGTTCCGAACAGGGCGGAGACTTCGTGGTCCGGCAGATCGTGGTAGGCGCAGACACGGTCGACCTGATCGGCGGTTCCGAAGACGAAGGGGGTGCGGGCGTGCAGGCTGGTGGCTGCCTGGCCGAGAATGCGGTCGCTGCCATCGGTGGCGTGCCCCCCGGCCTGCTCGACCAGCATCGCGATGGGCGCGCATTCGTAGACCATTCGCAGGCGGCCCCGCTCATAGCCCGGTCGGCTGTCGGAAGGATAAAGGAAGATCCCGCCGCGGGTCAGTATGCGGTGGGTTTCAGCAACGAGCGAGGCCACCCAACGCATGTTGAAGTTCTTGGCCCCGATCCCCTGGTCACCGGCAAGACAGTCGTCGATATAAGCCCGGACCGGCTTCGACCAATGCCGGTAGTTCGAGGCGTTGATCGCGAATTCGCTCGACGAGGCCGGCATACGCTGCGACCGGGTGACGAGCGTGAACTGGCCCGACAGCGGGTCCAGAACGAAGTGCATTACCCCGTCGCCGAACGTCACAAGAAGGGCGGTCTGCGGCCCGTAGATGAAATAGCCACCTGCGATCTGCTCGCTGGCCGGCCGCAGGAACGAGGCGTCGGCCCCTTCGACCGCTTCGAACAGCGAAAAGATCGTGCCGATCGACACATTTACGTCGATGTTCGATGAGCCATCCAGAGGATCGATGGCCAGCGCATAGGCGCCACCCTCGTCGATGCCCACGACATCGTCGCGCTCTTCGGAAGCGTACCAGCGGATACCGGTGCCCCTCAGCGCTTCCGCGAACTCCTCGTCGGCGATGACGTCGAGTGCCTTCTGCCGGTCGCCGTCGGTATTCTCGCCGACATGCTCACCGAGCGCCCCGCCGAGTGGACCGCGCGCGATGCGGATCGAGAGGTCGCGAGCGACGCGAGCCATCGCCGCCATCGGCGCGACGAGCCCGGCTGGAATACCTTCGGTGGCTGTCAGGGCACTGCGGTCCGTCATCAGGGCCTCCTCTCCCCAATTGGAAACACGAGCTTGATCATCCCGATCCGCTCCTATAAGAAAATTTAAAGTTTCTGTTTCTAAATTAGAGAAAAGTGAATGAAGCGACTTTCAGCGCTAACATTCAAGCAGCTCCGGGCGCTCGATACGGTGGCCAGAACCGGCTCGATCAGCCGCGCAGCTGAGGAATTGGGCCTGACCGCGCCGGCGGTGCACAGTCAGCTCAAGGCGCTCGAAGACAATTTTGGCTGCGCGCTATTGTCGCGCAAAGGGCAGGCCGGATTCGAAAGCACCGCGGAAGGCGACGCGCTTCTGGGGGCCTTCCGGCGGGCACAGGCGGGGTTCGAACTGGCCATTCATCGGATTGACGGGCTGCAGAAGGGATTCGCCGGCACGGTCGTCCTTGGTGTGGTGTCGACCGGCAAGTATTTTGCCCCCGGCCTCGTCGCCCGACTGCGGGCGGCCTACCCGGACATCGAGATCGTGCTGAGGATCGGCAACCGCGACTCGATCATCTCAGCCCTGCACGACAGCGCCATCGACCTCGCCATCATGGGCCGTCCGCCGCGCGATCCGCCGGTCGTCGCCGTGCCGATCGGCGATCACCCGCATGTGCTGATCGCGCCGCCGGGCCACAGGCTGGCCCAGTCCTCCAACCTCCAGCCAAGTGATATCCTCTCGGAGACGATCATCATGCGAGAACCCGGGTCTGGCACCCGAATCCTCGCCGCCCGATACCTTGACCGGATCGGCGAGGGCCGCCCGTACGAGACGGCCGAGATGGGGTCGAACGAAACCATCAAGCAGGCCGTCATCGCTGGTCTCGGCATCGCCATCATCTCGCAACATACGGTGACCGAGGAGTTGAAAGCGGGCAGGCTCGTGGCGCTCGACGTGCCAGGCCTTCCAATCATGCGGCACTGGTTCCTCCTGCACCGCGAGGATCAGGAGCTGACCGGCGCGATGCGCAGGGTGCATGACTTCATCGATGCGGAAAAGGGCAGCTTCCTGCCGTCCGCGACCTGACTCTCGCCGCAGCTATTCGAGGATAGACAGCAGGTTAGCGTAGTCGTCGGTCCATGGCCGTTTGCCGTCTGAGCGCAGGTCATCCCACCGCGCATCGGATGCGAGGTCACGAAGCGCCTCGGCCGACCTCGCCACCATGACCACGCGCGACGGACTGTCGCCGGGGTCGATGTCGGGATGACCGTTATAGTTCTGGATACGCGCGACCAGGCCAAGCGCCTCGGCACTGCGCGCCAAGGGCCGCTGGATCGCGTAATAGCGGTTCGAGATGTGATAGATCAGCACTCCGTCCGGCGCCAGACGGTCGAGATAGAGCTGCATCGCCTCATGCGTCGTCAGGTGCATCGGCACGGCGTCGGACCCGTAGGCGTCGATGATCAGGATGTCGTATTTCATCCCCTCCTGCGCGGCGAGCACCATCCGCGCGTCGCCAAGATGGGTAGGCGCATCGCCCGCGCAGGCGGACATGAAGGTGAAGAAATCCGGATTGCGGGCGATGCGGTCGACGACCGCGTCAATCTCGTAGAACTGCCAGTCCTGCCCCTCGGTCCGGTAGCATGCAAGCGCGCCAACGCCGAGCCCGACGATCCCGACATTCTTCGCCGATCGGCCGATATCGGAGGTCAGGACCTGCGCCATCGGGGCGTTCGGGTGATAATAGAACAAGGGCTCCGGGCGGCCCTTACCGTATTCGGCAAGCTTCTCGGCCCCGTGGATCGTCGTGCCGTTGGCATAGTGGCGCATCCCGGCGTCATCCGTCACCCTATGGGTCCCGAAAAAGCTGCGATCACGGAAGACGTCGCCATCGGGTATGAGGTAGGCCCCGCTGACCGTAACGATGCCCGCACCTAGCGCCGCCGCAGGAAGGGTTCGGCGCAGAACGATGGCGACGGTGGCCGCAAGACCGAACATAGTCAATTTCAGCGTCAGCCAATCCGCAATGCCAAGCCATTTGACCGCCGCCATCAACGGGAATGCCGCGACGATCCCGGCAATGGCGCCCCGCGTCGCAAGGGGTCGCGTCAGCCGCATTTCCTTGCTCAGGACCAGCGTCACGGCGAGAAGCGTCGTCACGCCGCCTTCGGCAAGGCTGTCGAAAACAATGGGGGCGACGATGGAGTTGAAGAGACCGCCGAGCGCGCCCCCTACCGACATGACCAAGTAGAAAAGCGTGAGATGCCGACCATCCGGCCGCGCGTCATAGAGCTTGGTGTGCGCGAAGAGCGCGACGACGAAGAAGGCCGCGATCAGCCCGGCGACGCCGTAGAGATCTACATGAGCGCCGGTCAGCCCCGCGAAGACCGCGCCTAGCCAGCCGAGCGCGGCGAGACAGGCGAACCGCAGCACCACGGGCGCAACCAGCGGCCGACGTGTGAACGTCAGAACAAAGCTCAGAAGATAAAGCGACAGCGGCACGACCCACACGAGGGGGATCGCCCCGATGTCGGTGCTGATCTTCGTCGTCACGGCCAGCATCAGCGAGGACGGAATGAACGCGAGAAGGGTCCAGCGACCGATCTGCGGAAGGGTCACTGGTTGCACACTGTCCGACTGCCGCACCGCCGTCCAGCTACCGCCGCGCGCGGCGCTGAGGCCGCTCAGCAGCAGAAACCCGCCCAGGACGACGAAACCGATGGCCCAGCCATTACCGATCCGGCTTGCGCCAAAGAGCGGCTCGGCCACGAGCGGAAAGGCCAGAAGCGCCGTGAGCGAACCGAGATTGCTCGCGCCGTAGAGGAAGTAGGGATCGTCCGCCGATGGCCCGTCGCTGCGCGCATACCAGAACTGGATCAGCGGTGCGTTGGCGGAAAGGACCGCGAAAGGCACCCCGACGCCGAGCCCGAACAATGCGAGCGTTTGCCAGACCGCCGAAGTCCCGGCCTCATACTGCCAGCCCTCGGGGATCGCGAGCGGAAGGAACATAAGTGCTGCGGCCCAGAGGACCAGGTGCACCCCGAGTTGCGCTGGCACTGGAAGATACCGGGTGATGAGGTGTGAATAGAGATAGCCGCCGATCAGGACGCTCTGAAAGAAGAGCATGGCCGTCGTCCAGACCGCCGGCGCGCCGCCAATCTGCGGCAGCACGATCTTCGCAAAGAGCGGTTGCACGAAGAACAGGAGCGAAGCACTCAGAAAGATCGTGGCAGTAAAGAGGACGGGGACGAGCACTCCCGCTCCCATCGTTGCTCTGCTCTCGGCCTGATGCATTTCTCTGACCTTGCCTCTTTCGACCGAGGCGTCCTTAGCCGAGAAATTGGCAAAAAATGAGGCGGACAGATGCGATCATTCTGCCGACCGGGGCAGTCTTCAATCCTCTGTCAACCTGAGGATCGACCGGGGCCACCCCACGATTCTGTTGAACCCTGCTGCGAGGTCGACGCAGAATCCGTTTGCTGCCAAGGCGGCGCAGTTGGTTGGGCGCCAAGGACCGGAATCGTCCGGGTCAACAAACTGCTCATCGATAACGGCGCTAGACCTTTCAGAGGCGGCAAGGACTGCGCTTCAGAACGACCTCGGCCGGAATGGCCTTGACGCGTTCCGACGGAATAGGATGGTGCTCATCGAGCACGGATCGGGTTTTCAGCGGCGGCGCTATCGCTGTTCTGACGGCTGGTTTCTCGACTTCGGTGGCCGTAAGCTCGGCCGGGCCGGGCCGGGCACAAAGGAGGATGGCGCGATGCAGAGCTACCGCAATTCAGATTCCGCGCCGCCGATCATGCTCGGCGCGCCGCCACCGCCCGAATGGCGGGTGCCGCGGATCGACTGGGACCGGGCGCCGTGGAACCGATGGACATTCCAACGGGTGACCGAGATGATGTCGACCGCCC
>JBNKFC010000047.1:0-3386 GCA_050289105.1 Paracoccaceae bacterium
TCCAGCATCACGTCCATGCCCGCGACGGCCTTGCCGACCCGCGTCGCGTCGAGCCTTGTGGCGCCGCAGTTCCAGTCGCCGTAGACAAGGGGGCCTTCGCCCACCGCCTCGCGGACCATCCTCAAACGTGCCACGTCGGCCTGCCAGTCGCCGTCGGCGCCGAGCTTGGCCTGGAACTGGGTGATCCCCTCCCGCTGCGCCTCCTTCGCGATCCGCGCCATCTCCTCCGGCGCGATGCAGGTGATCGAGTGGTAAAGCGGCATATCGGCCATCTGCCGCCCGCCGAGAAGCGCGTGCAGCGGCAGTCCGGCCGCCTTGCCGGTGATGTCCCAGAGCGCGAGGTCGAGGGCGGACTTGGCATAGGGATGGCCCTGCAGCCAGGCATCGGCGCGGCTCATCACCGCCTCTGTCCCGACCGGATCGGCGCCGATCACTACAGGTGCCAGAT
This sequence comes from Paracoccaceae bacterium, assembly GCA_050289105.1. Taxonomy (GTDB): domain Bacteria; phylum Pseudomonadota; class Alphaproteobacteria; order Rhodobacterales; family Rhodobacteraceae; genus Albidovulum. Next base: position 449 of record JBNKFC010000047.1, read on the forward strand.
ATTCCAGCGCCGGGCGCACACCCTCTGCATAGGCGGGCAGGTAATGCGGGATCGGGCAGACCTCGCCCCAGCCTTCAATGCCAGCATCGGTGTCGACGCGTAGAACGACCGAGGTGACAGTATCGCAGGTCTTGCCGCCCGCCATGTGATAGGCAACGTGGCTCGTCAGCGGCACGTCCCAGAGCGTAAGCCGCGTGATCTTCATGCCGGTACCGCGTACAAGACTTCGCCGCGCGGAAGACGACTTTCAGGATCATATACCGGTTCGCCCAGAACCTTGGCGCGGCGCGGCTCGCCCATGATGACGACCTCAAGTTCCATGCCCGGTTTGGCGTGTGCCGTCTTCAGATAGGCAAAGGCAAGAAGTTTGCCGGTGGAGTGGCCAAAGGCGATGGAACTGACGGTGCCGACCTGTTTGCCGCCCGAAAGCACCGCCTCGCCGCCATTGCCGTCCGAGCGGCCATTGTCCGCGACTTCGATATAGGCGCAGACCCAGCGGAGCGGCTTCGACGCCGCCGCTTCGGTCGCCGCCTTGCCACGGAACGCCTTGTCGAGCCGCACGAAGCGCATCACGTCGGCCTCGGGCAGCGTCACCTCGTTCGTTAGTTCGCCCGCGCCCTTGAAGCCCTTCTCCATCCGCATCGCGTTCATCGCGAAGGATCCGTAGTTGACCATCCCATGCGGTTTGCCCGCCGCCTTAAGCGCCCGGAAGGCGCCGAGGATCGCGGCGCGCTCGCCGTGGAACTCCCAGCCAAGCTCGCCCGCATAGGACATGCGGAAGGCCCAGAGCTTGTGGCCGCCGACCGCGATCTCCTGCGCGGTCATCCACTTGAAGCCGGCATTCGTCAGGTCCGCCCCGGTGCAGGCCCCGAGGATGTCGCGCGCCTTCGGGCCGTTCAGCGCCAAGGCACCCCAGTCGGTAGAACGGTTGGTGATGGTGACATTTTCACCGGCCCTCGCGAAGGTCAGGCAATCGACCAGCCGCTGTTCGAAGAAGGCCGCGCAGACGAGGTAAAGACGGTCTTCGGCCAGCCGGACGACGGTGGTTTCCAGCTCGATCCGACCCTGATCGTTCAGAAGATGCGTGAGGCCGACCCGCCCCACGGCGGGCAGCCTGTTCGGCACCAGCCGGTCGAGGAAGGAAGCCGCGTCCGGGCCCGAGATCTCGACCTTCGAAAAGGCCGAGATGTCCATGATGCCCGCCTTCTCGCGCACCGCTCGGACCTCGGCGCCGATGATGTCGTGCAGTTTCGTGCGGCGGAAGCCGTAGATGTCCTTGGTCTCGACGCCTTCCAGCGCGAACCAGCGCGGGCGCTCGTGGCCGTAAACCTCCTCGAAGACCGCGCCTTCGGCCTTGAGGTCGTCATAGAGTGCCGAGGGCTTCACCGGCCGCGCATCAAGACGGTTGAAGAACGGGAACGGGATCTCGTGGCGGAGAAGGTAGTCTTCCTTCGCCTTGGTGATCTGGTAGGTCTTGTCCGCATAGGGCCCGAACCGGCGCGGGTCGAATTCACGCATGTTGATGTCGGCGGCACCATGGACCATCCAGCGCGCCAGTTCCCGCGTCAGCCCCGGCCCCCAGCCGATGCCGATCTGGGTGCCGCAGCAGCACCAGTAGTTCTTCAGGCCCGGCGCCGGACCGATCAGCGGGTTGCCGTCGGGCGGATGCGAGATCGCGCCATGAACTTCGCGGGTGATGCCAAGATCGGCGAGGATCGGCATCCGGTCCATCGCGTTTTCAAGCCAGGGCATGATCCGGTCGTAGTCCGGCTCAAAAAGCTCGTTCTCGGCCTCCCAGGGGCAGTGGTCTTCCCAGACGGTGTTCGGATTGGACTTTTCGTAGATGCCGATCAGGCCCTTCTTCTGCTCCATGCGGATGTAGCCCGACACCAGCCGGCCATCGCGCACGACGGGCAGTTCCCTGTCGAGCGCCTGAAACTCGGGGACCGTGTCGGTGATCAGATAATGATGTGTCATCGAGGTCGTCGGCAGGTCATAGCCCGACCAGAGCGCCACCTGCCGCGCATAGGTGCCGCCGGCGTTCACGACATGCTCGCAGGTGATGTTGCCCTCTTCGGTCTCGACCAGCCACTCGCCGTTTTCCTGCTGGGTCACATTCGTCGCGCGGCAGCGTCGGATGATTTTCACGCCGAGTTGCCGCGCCCCCTTAGCGAGCGCGAAGGCGGCTCCCGCCGGGTCGACATGGCCGTCGTCGGGCGTGTGCAAGGCTGCCTTCACGCCATCTAGATTGTAGAACGGATGCAGTTCGCGGATCCGCTCCGGCCCGACGATCTCCATCGGAAAGCCGAGCCCCTTGCCGACCGAGATCGTCTGGTGGAGCCAGTCGAGCTCGTCATCCGTGTAAGCAAGGCGCAGCGAACCGCAGCCATGCCAGGTCACCGACTGCCCGGTCTCGGCCTCCAGCACCTTGGAGTAGAGGTCGATGTTGTAGCCCACGCATTTGCCTAACGCGAAGCTCGACGTCGAATGCGTGATCTGCCCCGCCGCATGCCAGGTGGAACCCGAGGTCAGTTCTGCCTTTTCAAGAAGCACGACATCCGTCCAGCCCTCATGGGCGAGGTGATAGGCAAGGCCGCAGCCCATGATCCCGCCGCCGATGATTACGACGCGAGCGGAGGAGGGCAGAGCGCGTTCCGACATGTAAATTTTCCCGAAGTGAGTCGCATTTTCTCTCGACAGGCTAATGGGACAAATATACCATCGTCAATCATGAATGGCACAGATGTATCATCAATCGTCCTGAACCGCCTCTCCGAGGAGTTCGGGACACTGACCCCAGAGGCGCAGAAGGCTGCGCGTTATGTCCTTGAGAACCCGCACTGCGTCAGTGTCTCGACTGTGCGTGAGATCGCCGAATCTGCCAATGTGAAGCCCAACACCGTGGTGCGCATGGCGCGCCAGGTTGGCTTCGAGGGAT
>JBNKFC010000048.1:0-2198 GCA_050289105.1 Paracoccaceae bacterium
ATCGCGAACTGCGGGGCAAGGGCGGCTTCGGGGCGCAGGAACTGCGGAACAAAGGCGATGAAGAAGGCGATGGATTTGGGGTTGAGCGCCGTGACAGCGGCCGCATGGCCAAAGACGCCACGCGCGGGCAGTTCGGCCTCCATGTCGATGCCAAGCCCTCCGGTCGGACGGGTGCGCCAAAGCTTGATGCCGAGCCACACGAGATAGGCAGCGCCGATCCATTTCAGCACCGTGAAGAGCGTGGCCGAGGCTAGTACGAGCGCGCCGAGCCCGGCGAGCGATGCACTCATCGCTACGAAATCGCCCAGTGCCACGCCTGCGACAGTGGCCAGCGCCACGCGGCGCCCCTGCGTCAGCGCATAGGTCAAGACCAGCATGATGGTCGGTCCGGGGATGATCAGTAGAACCGACGATGCCGCCACGAAGGCCAGCCACAATTCGATCAACATGCACATTCTCCCGCCTGGCGTCTGTGACTGCACCGAGCCATGCCGCCGCCGAACTGTCAATCGTCGCCAATCCCTTTATGGTCCTTTAGTCGCACTTCCCCGCTCAAGGTCGCCCCTTGACCGCGCTCCACTGGCCCACCAGCATGGTCGCGCCGCAAAGGAGCCCGCCGTGACCGCCATCCCCGCCACAATCGACGCCGTGGAAACCATGCTTGCCGGTCAGGACTATATCGCCGCCCGCCCGCTTGCCACCGTGGTATTTCTGGCGCTGAAACTCGGGCGGCCGCTCTTTCTGGAAGGTGAGGCCGGGGTCGGCAAGACCGAGATTGGCAAGGCCATCGCCGCAGGACTCGGTCGGCGTCTGATCCGGCTGCAATGCTACGAAGGGCTCGACGCGGTCTCGGCGGTTTGCGACTGGAATTTCGCAGCCCAGATGATCGCGATCCGAACCGCCGAAGCCGGAGGGACTGCCGACCGCGACGCCCTCAGGGCCGAGCTTTTTACCGAGGACTATCTCATCGAACGCCCGCTACTGGCGGCGATGCGGCCCCAGCCCGGTGGCGCACCGGTCTTGCTCATCGACGAACTGGACCGGACCGACGAACCCTTTGAAGCCTTCCTGCTGGAGGCGCTTTCGGATTTTCAGATCACGGTGCCCGAACTTGGCACGATCAAAGCTCCTGAGCCGCCCATCGTTATCCTCACCTCGAACCGCACACGCGAGGTGCATGATGCGCTTAAGCGCCGCTGCCTCTATCACTGGGTCGACTATCCGTCCTTCGGACGCGAGATGGAGATCGTCCATGCCCGCGCGCCCGAGGCTACCGAGACGCTCAGCCGCGAGGTGGTGGCCTTCGTGCAGAAACTGCGCGGTGAGGACCTCTTCAAGAAGCCCGGCGTCGCCGAGACCATCGACTGGGCGAAATGCCTGCTCGCGCTCGACGTGATCGCTCTCAGCCCCGAGGTCATCGCCGATACACTGGGCGCGATCCTGAAATATCAGGACGACATCCAGAAAATCGCCGGATCTCCCGCGAAGAAACTTCTGGACGAGGTCCGAGCTGAGCTATCTTCGGCGCAATGATGTGTCACTCGTTCCACGTTCTGTCCGAAATTACTCCGGGGTCGTCCATTGGGGCGCCATTGGTTCGAGAACCAATGGTCGACGGGCAGCGCCCCCGGGCTATGGCCGATGGCTGAACTGGCCCCCCTCGATATCCCCGAGGACGGCAAGCTTGCCGCCAATATTACCCATTTCGCCCGGGCACTCCGCAAGGCGGGACTGAAGGTAGGCCCCGGCCGTGTGATCGACGCGATACGCGCGGTCGAGGCGGCCGGGTTTACCGACCGGCAGGATTTCTACTGGGTTCTTCACGCCTCCTTCGTTTCCCGCCCCGAAGACCGTGCGGTCTTTGCGCAGGTCTTCCGGCTCTACTGGCGCGATCCGCGTTATCTGGAACACATGATGAGCCTGATTCTGCCCGCCATTCACGGCGTGCAGGAGGAACGGCTTGCCAGACCGGCCGAGAAACGTGCGGCAGAGGCACTGCTGGATGGCGCCCACCGTGATCTGCCCGAAGTTTCGCGCGAAGACGACGGCGAGACGGAGATCGAGATTGACGCCACCGCGACCACATCGGCGGAGGAACGTCTGAAGACGCTCGATTTCGAACAGATGTCGGTGGCCGAGATCGCCGAGGCGAAGCGCATGATCGCGCGGCTTTCGCTGCCGGTGAAACCTCTCGTCTC
>JBNKFC010000049.1:0-6396 GCA_050289105.1 Paracoccaceae bacterium
GCGCGCGGTCGGCGCGGAAGTTCAGGCAGAAGAAACCGTCGCCGTCCTTCGCGCCCTTATAGCCGCCAATGACTGTCGGCTGAATGAATTCATCCGTCTCGTCACGTGCATAGGCCTCCGCCACCGCGTCGGTGGCCGAGGCGGAGGGGAGACCCTTGCCCTGCACCATCGCGGCATAGGCGCGCTCCACCCGTTCCCACCGGTTGTCGCGGTCCATCGCGAAGTAGCGACCCGTCACGGTGGCGACGGTGGCGCCCTTCGGCAGGCGCTTCATCAGGTCGGCGGCGAAGGCGTCGGCCGATTTCGGCGGCACGTCGCGGCCATCGGTGACGGCGTGAAGCGCCACCGGCACGCCGGCCTTCGTCACCATCTCGCAGGCGGCAAGGACATGGTCGATATGGCCATGCACGCCGCCATCGGAGATCACGCCCATCAGATGCGCGGTGCCGCCGTCAGCCTTGAGCGTGTGGATGAAGGCGGTGATCGCGGCGTTCGAGAAGAAGCTCTTGTCCTCTATGGCGAGGTCGATCTGTCCGAGATCCATCGCCACGATCCGGCCGGCGCCGATATTGGTGTGCCCGACCTCGGAATTGCCCATCTGGCCGGAGGGCAGGCCGACATCGGGCCCGTGGGTGACAAGCTGGGCATGCGGGCAGGTGGCCATGATCCGGTCGAAGGTGGGCTTCTCGGCCAGCGCCACCGCGTTGCCCGTTGTGTCGGCCCTCAGTCCCCAGCCATCGAGGATGCAAAGGACAACGGGGCGCGGAGCAGTCATGGCACGATCCTTCTGGCTTTGGCCCGAGTTCTAGGATGATCGGGGTGCGCGGGCAACCGGGCATCAAGATCGCCAGTCACAGGCAAGGTGCGGTTTCGCGTCTTTCGCGCGGTTCTGTCATGCCCGGTGGTAGGGTGCGCCGGCGAGGATCGAGGCGGCGCGGTAGAGCTGTTCGGCGATCATCACCCGGACAAGCATGTGCGGCCAGACCATCGGCCCGAACGACAAAAGCGTATCCGCGCGGTCGCGGAAGCCAGGCGCAAGGCCATCTGCCCCGCCGATCACGAAGGCCATGTCCTGCCGCCCTGCGTCGCGGGTGCGGGCGATGAGCCCTGCGAAATCGGGTGAGGACATCTGGCGTCCGCGTTCGTCGAGCGCGATCAGAAAGGAGCCCGCCGGCACCGCGCGGCCGAGGAGATCGGCCTCGGCCTCCATGCCGCCGCCCTTCTTGTCCTCGACCTCGTGAACAGAAACCGGGCCGAGGCTGAGTGCCCGGCCCGTTCGGTCGACCCGTTTCAGGTAGTCGTCGATCAGCGCAAGTTCGGGGCCCGCGCGCAGGCGCCCGACCGCGCAGATATGGAGACGCATCGGCGCTGCCTCAGTTCTGGCGTGCGCTAATCCCGGCGCTGGCCGGCATCCACATCTTCTCGAGCTGGTAGAACTCCCGCACCTCGGGGCGGAAGACATGCACCACCACGTCGTTGGCATCGATCAGGACCCAGTCGCCCTGCTCCTTGCCTTCGACACGGCAGGTCCGGCCGAATTCGTGCTTCAGACGCTCCATCAGCTTTTCGGCGATCGCGCCGACCTGGCGAGAGGAACGGCCGGAACACACGACCATGTAATCGGCGACAGAGGAGCGGCCGCGGAGATCGATCGTCACCACGTCTTCGGCCTTGTCGTCATCGAGGGAGGCGAGAATCCGCGCGAGCAATACGTCGCTCTGGACCTCAGCGGGCGTCGCCGTCATTGGCACCGACCCTGCGGCCGCATCTGCGGCCGCCTTTGCAGTATGAAACAGGACATCGTCCTCCTGGGTTGCGCGCCGTCCCCGCCCCGGCACTGGGCATGGGCCTAAGGTAACATCGCGATTGTAAAATCTCAATGTGGCCCGAATGAGGAGGATTGCTGCGATTGGCAAGCCTCTGCCGGGCCGGTCCGGTCGCAATGGCGCAGATGTGCCTCGTAGAGCACGAAGCCCACCTGCCGGTCGATGGCGTAGAGCCAGGCGATGAGCCAGCCGGGATAGGAGCGGAAGCCGGTGATGCCGAGCGACAGGAGGAACCCGTCCACCCCCTCGTCGCAAAGGGGTGACCGGTAGGCGTCCTCCAGCGTCACCCGGTAGCGCACGCGGAACCGCCGGAGGTCGCGGACGATCGTCCGCACCTCGTCCTTCGCAGCGCGCTGGGCGCGCCTTCGCCGCCAAGAGATCTCCGCCTCTTCCATCGCGGCGAAAGCGTCCTCGGCCCGTGAGTGATAGGCCCGACAAAGTCCGCATTTGCGCACCAGCCACAAGAGCCGCCCCCGCGGCGTGATCGCGCGGGTCGCGATCAGCGTGCCGTCGCGCGACAGCACGGACTGACGCGGGTCGAGCCAGGCGGAGACCCATTCGGAGCGATCGAACACCAGCCGCGAGGGCCGGAAATCGAGCGAGGTCTCACGCAGCGCCTGCGGCCCGCGCAGGGCGAGCAGCCGCGCCCTGTGGCGTCGCGTGGCGGGGCGAAGTTCGGCGTAGAGGCGGGCGAAGGTCAGTCGGGTCATGGTCGAATACGCTCCGGCGGAAAGGCACCCGTCCGGCCAGGCGACTGGCCAATTTCCGCCGGCCCTAGAACCGGAACGCAACGTCACTTGCCCGCGAATGGGAGAACACGGGCGGTGCGCGACGCTTCTGCGGCCGGACGGGATTTGCTAATCTTAATGGTGCGAGCTTCGCTTCTTTCCGGCCCGCGAACCTGACGTTTTTTGCCTCTTTTCCTGAAATCTCCGGTTTTCAATTGCCCCTTGCCATGACCAACAATCCCACTCCCCCGCATCGCCCGTTCCGCATCGGCCCTTGGCGGGTCGATCCCGCCCGCCGCCGGATCACCGGCGCGGGACGCGAGGTTGCGCTCAGGCCCAAGCCGATGGCGCTGCTTCTGGCGCTGGTCGGGGCGGCGCCAGGTGTCCTGACCCGCGATGCGGCGATGGAGGCGGTCTGGCCCGGCGTCACGGTCGGCGACGAGTCCCTTACCCATGCCGCCTCGGAGCTGCGTCGGGCCTTCGGGCAGACGACGCGCGGCGATGGGCCGATCGAGACGATCCAGAAGGGTGGATACCGGTTGCGTCAAATGCCCGAAGCCGAGAGCGTCCGTCCGCGCGGACCTGTGCCCGGCGCCGCCCTCATCGACGCGCGGCTGGCCGCAGCCGAGGCGCGGCGGTTGCGTGACCGCAACGGCGTCAACGCGCTGGCTGAGGCGCTCGACCTCTGCCGGAAAGCCGCGGCGCTTGCGCCCGACGACGCGCTTGTCCTAGCCGAGGCTGCAATGGCGGCCGCGGATTGCACTCTCTTCTCGGCCCGGCAGCGCCCCGATCTGGGCGAGGCGATGGCGCTTGCCGACCGCGCCGTTGCCTGCCGTCCCGACCTTGCCTGCGGCCATGTCGCGCGTGGTTTTGTCCTTGATGCGGCCGGTTGCCCGGAGGCGGCGACGGAGGCCTTCGCCCGCGCCATCACGCTCTCGCCCGGCGATGCCGACGCGCATTACCTGATGGCGCGGATGTTTTACGCTTCGGGCGATCTTCGCCGCGCCGCGCTTGCGGCGGCCGAGGCGGCGCGGCTCATGCCCGACGACTACTGCGCCCCCTACCTCGCCGCGGGTGCCTTTGCCGGTCTGGGGGAGACCAGCCGCGCCGGAGAGGCAGCGCGTCAAGCCCTGGCGCGGCTCAAGGCGCGGCGCGAGATCGACGGGAGCGAGCCGCGCGCTGACAACATCCTTGCCCCGCTTCTCGCGAGGGCCGGACAGCCGGACGCCGCATTGACCGAGGTCACGCGCTACGAGGCGGCCGGCGGCATCGTGACCTATTACAACGCTGCCGCCTATGCCGGCGCCGGTGACGTTACGCTGGCACTCGACCGTCTGGAGGAAAACCTCGACACCGGCTACCGCAACTTCCGCTGGATCCAGCATGATCCTGCGCTAGCGCCGCTCCGGCGAGAGAAGCGGTTCCAGCGGCTGCTCGACCGCGCCTCATGACCCCGGCTGATCCGATCCCGACGTCTCCAGAACCGAGCCTGGAAGCACCTTGACCTCGCGCTGCGGGAACGGGATCGAGATGCCGTGCTTCTTGAAGGCGTCCCAGAGCGCGAGATAGACGTTGCCCTTCACGTTGGTCAGCCCCTCGGCCGGGTCGGTGATCCAGAAGCGCAGGATATAGTCGACCGAACTGTCGCCAAAGCCGGTGATGTGGCAGACGGCGGGATGGGATTTCAGCACCCGGCTGACCGAGTAGGCGGCCTCGACCGCGACCTTGCGCACAAGGTGCGGGTCGTCGGAATAGGCGGTGCCGAAGAAGAGGTCGATCCGCACATACTGGTTCGAATGCGACCAGTTCACCACCTGGCCGGTAATCAGGTCCTCGTTCGGAATGAGGTATTCCTTGCCGTCGCGGGTGACGACAGAGACGTAGCGGGCGCCGAGACTCTCGATCCAGCCGAAGGTTTCGCCGAGCGAGATCACGTCGCCCGGCTTGATCGACTTGTCGAGTAGGATGATGACGCCGGAGACGAGGTTCGACACGACCTTCTGCAGGCCGAAGCCGAGGCCGACGCCGATGGCACCGGACAGGACCGCAAGGCCGGTCAGATCGAAGCCGACCGCCTTCAACCCGATGAAGAAGGCCGCGGAATAGAGCGCGATCTGCAGGAACTTGACCGTCAGCACCCGCATCGACGGGCTGATATCCTCGTTCGCGCGGATGCGCTGGGCCGCGCCGTGAGACAAAAGCCGGGCGCCGGCGAAGAGGACGCCGGTGACGAGGATCGCCTTGAGGATCGCGAGGAGCGTAAGGCGGAAATCGCCGAATTCGATCGCGATCCCGTCGAGGAAGGCCGCCACCTCGTCGAGAAGCCCGGCATAGTAGAGCGTCGCGTAGATGGTGAGCCCCCAGATCACGACCTGGCGGAGGAAGCGGTTCTTCACGATCTGGGCGGCGACCCGGATGAAGAACCACGCGGTGGCGATCGTGGCGGCCAGCACGATGAGGTAGCGGCGCGAGGGGAAGGTATAGATCGCGGCATAGATGCCGGTCGCGGACCAGGCGAATAACGCGAAGAGGCCAAGCTGAAGCCGGTTGCGCAGCACGACCAGCCAGCGAAGCTGCCATTTCGGCCGCCCCGAGAGACTGCGCATCCAGTTGTCGAACCGCGGTTCCAGACGCCTTTTGACGAACCACGCGAGCGCGAGGCAGGCGAGGATGACCGAGACCTGTTCGAGCTGCCGCGGCAGGAGAAGAAGCCGGAGGTTGAGCCGGACCGTGTCCCATACCGTGGCGAAGGAGGACAGGAGGCTTTCCAGTTCCGTTTCCATCCGCGTCCTTTCGCGCCTTTCTCTAGTTGTGCCAGCTATGCGGTTCGGCTGGCAAGTCCGACGCGCGGCCTTGCGGGACTCGGGGGGAAGGTGTATCTCCGCCCGTCATGAAGCGTTTCTTCGACATGGACGACCGCGCGCGCCTGCCCTGGCGGTTTTTCGGCGCGACGATGACGGTGCTGGCCCGACTTTGATCGGGGCCGCTTTCCTGTCGCCTTTGCAAGATTTCTCATGAACCGGAGAGGACCCATGTCCCCCAAGACACTCTATGACAAGATCTGGGATGCCCATGTCGTCGACACCCAGGACGATGGCACCTGCCTGCTCTATATCGACCGCCACCTCGTCCATGAGGTGACGAGCCCGCAAGCCTTCGAGGGCTTGCGTATGGCGGGGCGCGGCGTGCGCGCGCCGGAAAAGACCATCGCGGTTCCCGACCACAACGTGCCGACCACGCCTGACCGCGTGAAGGGCATCGAGAACGAGGAAAGCCGCATCCAGGTCGAGGCGCTCGACAAGAACGCCAAGGATTTCGGCATCAACTACTATCCGGTGAACGATATCCGTCAGGGCATCGTCCACATCGTCGGACCGGAACAGGGCTGGACGCTGCCGGGCATGACGGTCGTCTGTGGGGATTCGCACACCGCGACGCATGGTGCCTTCGGAGCGCTGGCGCACGGGATCGGCACGTCGGAGGTGGAGCACGTTCTGGCCACCCAGACGCTGATCCAGAAGAAGTCGAAGAACATGAAGGTGGAGATCACCGGCCACCTGCGTCCGGGCGTCACCGCCAAGGACATCACCCTGTCCGTCATCGGTGCAACCGGCACCGCCGGCGGCACTGGCTATGTCATCGAATACATGGGCGAGGCGATCCGCGACCTTTCCATGGAAGGGCGCATGACCGTCTGCAACATGGCCATCGAAGGCGGCGCCCGTGCCGGCCTTATCGCGCCGGACGAAAAGACCTTTGCCTATTGCATGGGTCGCCCGCATGCGCCCAAGGGCGCGGCATGGGAGGCGGCGGTTGCCTACTGGAAGACGCTCTTTACCGAC
>JBNKFC010000050.1:0-12112 GCA_050289105.1 Paracoccaceae bacterium
CATGCTTACGTCCTTCATAGTTCGGCGCTTTGCGCCGGGTTTCACTTGCCGTCGCTTGACGGCGCCGGTGGCGTTCTGACCCATGCGGAGGTTGGGAAATCGTCCCTCTCCGCGCCATCCAAATCCCGGATGCAGGGCCGACCATGCGGGTCAAAATCTAAAAGTTCGCTAAGGCAATCCGCTCTTTGCCGGCATTTTGAAGCAAATCCGCCAGGATCAGGCGCGCCGCTCGACTTCGCTGGCGCCGAACGAGACAGTCTGGGCGCGGCCCGTGCTGTCGTAGGTATCCAGCCGGGTTTCGACGCGGCGGATCGCGTCGATGCGGGCACGCGCCGCCCTGACGCCCTGAAGCGCCGCCGACAGAAGGCGGTGGTTCGCATCGGCCCGCGACCTCAGCCGTGACAGGTCGGGCGCCACATCGCGGCCACGCAGGCCCGTCAGCTGACCGACAAGATCGCCCTTGCGTTCGGCGAGCCCGCCGAGGGCAGCAAAGTCCCCCCGCCGGATCGCTTGCGCTTCTGCGCGCAGGAGATCGTCTATGGACCGCATCAGCGTTGGCGCGTCAGCCGGCATCGTTCGCTCTCCGCTTCAGGGCTTCAAAAATGCTTTCGGCAAGGCCGATCCCACCGTGCTGCGCCATTTCGGTCGCGTGCTCGCGTCGCAGGAAGGAAGAGAACTGTTCTTCGCCAACACCGCCGCCGAATGAGTCGCGCGCTTCCCCGAGGCCAGAGGATTTCAGCATTTCGGTCAGAAACTGCGCCTCCAAAGCCTCGGCGGCGACGCGCAAATCCCGGTCCTTTGCGGAGTCCGGTTGCTTCGGGGTGGCACTCAGCGCGGAAATCCCGACCATCGTCGATCCCTCCAATTGCGGGCATTTGTTCGACCATGGCGTTATCCGGGTAAAGAATCGGTAACCCAATCTTGGAATAGTCTCGGTCGCACAGACAGAAGTCGTGAGGCCATGGACCCGATTCCCTTCGCCGATCCGCTACGAACCAAGTCGCCGCGCCGGGATGATGCGACGGCAGAGACAGGCATGGCTGGCGCCCTCGCCGCATTCCTGTCCGTTCTCGGAAAGACCATTGGCGAAGGCGCGTCGGCGGGCGGGCGATCCGATCCGGGCGGGCCAAGTGCGGACGTCCCTGTTCCGACTAGGCCGGGGCTGCTCACAGCCCCCCTGTCGCACGAAGCGAATGACGGACTCGGTGTTCCCGACCTTTGGGACTGTACGGCCGGGCCGGCATTCGGAGACCTTCCGGGCGCGCCAATTATGCAGACCTCGGCAGAGTCCGACGCGGCGGATTTGTCGGCATGCACGTTGGGCGAGCATCTTGTGCCGAAACCGGATGCTGATCCGGGGGCGCGGCGCTTCGCGCAAAACGCGTCCGACAAATCCACAGGCGAATTGACGGTAGCAGAACCGCTTACCCCGACCACAACGCCGGAAAGTGATCGGGCTGAAGTCACGGCTCCGGCCCCTTTCGGCAAGCTTGGCGACAGTCGAGGAGCGGCGCAGGGGCCGCTGGAGGCAGCGACGGCTACCCAATCCGAAGACGATGTGGGAGCGATCGGACCCCAGCACATCGGATCATCGCAGGGGCGGCGGTCAGTTGAGCCGGCGTCGGACGGACGATTGTCGGTCATCCAGCCGCCGCCCCTGCAACATTCCGGAAATCCAAGGACCGAAACACCCACGCCGTCGGAAGGTGAGCGCGCATCGGCGGGCCATGACGTTGCATGGGCGGAGTCGGGAAAGGTCGATCACGGCCAGCCACGGCGCGAGGTCACGTCCGGCATGAACGCGGAAACAGGTCGCTTTGTCGGATCGTGGCAACTTCCGATCGCGTCTGCCGGCGATTCGGGATCACCAGATGCCCTGTCCGTCGACGTGCAGACCTTGCCGGTGAGCCGGGGCAAGATGGAATCGAATCAACGCTCCGCCTCGGCGACTGGTGCGGAACGGGCGAATGACCAGAATTCCCGCGCCGCGCCCGGCGCGCCGACCGAGCGGCTTGAGGATGGAGAAGAGACGCGCGTGGTTCCATCTGGACTGCCCTTTCGCGCGCGAGATGGGCATCCGGTGGCGTCCGACAATGCGGGGAACGCCAGGGGTGCGCGGCTGGACGGGGGCGCTTACGAGGGAGCCAGCGCCACGGCCGTCCGCAACGGTCCTGCCGCGGGCACATCAATCGAAACGCCAAGCAGCCTCGATGGGTCGGCTCCATCGGGCCCGGCACGTCCTTCGCATTCCGTGCCTGAGATCGATGACACCAGAACGGATCTCACCGATCCCATCGCTATCGGGGCAGAGGCAACAGCGACTGCGCGTGGAAGCGAACGAACGTCCGGCGTGCATGTTTCGGCCGGACACCTTCCGGCGGGGCTGGGCCATCGCCTTGCCGAAGCCGCCGCGCAGTTTCCGGATCGTCCGGTCGAGATCACCCTGTCTCCGGGAGAACTCGGCCGGGTGCGACTGACCTTCGCGACCCATGACGGGGCACTGACGATGATGATTCAGGCCGACCGTCCGGACACGCTCGACCTCCTCCGGCGGAACATCGACTCACTCGCGCAGGATTTTCGAGATCTCGGCTATCAGAACCTTTCGTTCAGCTTCGGGCAGGACCGAGATCCACGCCAACCGCCCAACCCCGAGACCGGCACCGCGTCGAGCGACCGCCAAGCGATCCTGTCCCCCGAAGCGACGGAGACCGGCCCCCGCGAATGGACCCGGCCCGACGCCCCGGACGGCAGGCTTGACCTGAGAGTGTGAAAGGATCCCAAAATGGATGCCATGACATCGACCACGACCCCGACCGCGACCGCGACGACGGTTCAGCCTCCTGCCCGGCAGGGTACTCTGATCAACAGCGACTTTCAGACGTTCCTCCTGATGCTGACGACGCAGATGCAGAACCAGGATCCGCTGAACCCGATCGAATCTTCGGACTACGCCGTCCAGCTCGCGACATTCTCTGGCGTGGAGCAACAGGTGCGGACCAACGCGCTGATCGAATCGATGTCGACGCAGATGGGCCTCTCGGGCATGGCGCAGATGGCGTCCTGGGTCGGGATGGAGGCGCGGGTGGCGGCACCGGTGGTCTTCGACGGGGCGCCGATCACGCTCTATCCCAACCCGGCAAGCGGTGCCGATCAGGCCGTGCTCGTGATTTCGGACCCCGAGGGGCGGGAAATCTCAAGCGTGCAGGTGTCGGTCTCGACCGATCCGCTGACCTGGGCCGGGACGGATGCCAACGGGGCGCCCCTTCCGTCCGGCCCCTATACGTTCCGGCTGGAGAATTACAGCGAGGGGAAACTGGTCGAGACCACCTCCGTCGAAGCCTATGGCCGTATCGACGAAGTCCGCAACGGCGCCGACGGCGTCGTTCTCGTGATGGAGGGCGGTGGCATTGTTGCGCCATCCGACATCAGGGCCGTCCGGCAGCCGGCCACACCTTGAGCCGGACTAGAACAGGGACGCGAGCACGAAGCCGCCACCGGCAATCGCGGCGCCAAGGCCTACCAGCACGACCGACATTGCCAGTGACCGGCGCGGCGCCGGCGCGGGCGCTTCTGTCTGTCTGAGAAGCAGCGCCTCGGCGATCTGCGGAAGGCGCGGACCGAATCGACCGAGAACATGGGCGGTGCGAACGAGGTCGCGAAACAGCGCCTGCGGACCGACGTTTTCACGGATGTAGCGTTCGACGACAGGCTTTGCGACCTGCCACATGTTGATGTTGGGATTGAGCGACCGCGCGACGCCTTCTACCACGACCATCGTGCGCTGCAGGAGGATCAGCTCCGTCCGCGTCTCCATCCCGAATCGCTCCGTCACTTCGAAGAGGTAGGCCAGGAGCCGCGCCATCGAGATATGGCTTGCGTCCATGCCGAAGATCGGTTCGCCGACGGCGCGGAGCGCCCGGGCAAATTCGTCGATATCCCGGTCGCGCGGCACATAGCCGGCCTCGAAATGGACCTCGGCGACGCGGCGGTAATCCTTCCGGATGAAGCCGATCAGGATCTCGGCATAGACCCGACGGGTATACTCGTCGATCGCGCCCATGATACCGAAGTCGTAGGCGATGATGTCGCCATTCGCGGCCACCTTGAGGTTGCCTTGATGCATGTCGGCATGGAAATAGCCGTCGCGGAGCGCGTGGCTGAGGAAGAGTTGCAGGACACGTTCGGACAAAGCCACGCAGTCGTGCCCCGCCGCCCGGATGGCCGCAACGTCGCCAAGGGGAATGCCCTCGGCCCAGCCGAGTGTCATCACCCGGCGTGACGATAGGTTCCACAGTGGCCGCGGGACCTGGAAGCCTTCGTCCTTTTCCGTGTTCGCGGCGAACTCGGACGCCGACGAACTCTCAAGCCGAAGATCAAGTTCCCCCATCACCACGCTTTCGAAATGGCTGATCACGTCCGAAGGACGCAGCCGGCGTGATGCGGGGGAAAGCGCCTCGATCAGCCCCGCCGCGAAATGGAACGCGTCGATGTCGCGGCGAAACGCGCGCTCGATGCCGGGGCGGAGGATCTTGACCGCGACCTCCTCTCCGGTCGCGGCCAGCCGTGCGCGATGGACCTGGGCAATGGAGGCGGCCGCGACGGGTTCCGAAAACTCGGAAAAGAGCGCGTCGACGCTCTGCCCGAGTTCATCCGCGAAGGTCTGCTTGGCAACACGTGTGGAGAACGGCGGCAGCTTGTCCTGAAGCACGCGCAACTGGTCCGCGAGTTCCTCGCCCACGACGTCGGGCCGCGTCGAAAGCACCTGGCCGAACTTGATATAGGCCGGGCCGAGCGCGGTCAGCGCCCGCGTCACCGGCGGCTGGCCCTGGTCGCCGCGATAGCCCAGCCATTTGAAGGGCCAGCCAAAGATCCGCGCGGCCAGTCGCAGGCCCGGCGGAACCTCCATCGCTTCAAGTGCAACTTTCATTGCGCCCGTTCGTTCGAACGTCGCCCCGGTGCGGATCAGCCGCCAGATATTGTGCGGTCCGCGCAAGCTCAGATCTTCCAGCCGGAATGGAGCGCCGCGACCCCCATCGTGAGGTTGCGGTATTTCACCTGCTCGAACCCGGCCTGCCGGATCAGGGCTGCGAAAGCCTCCTGATCGGGGAACTTCCGGATCGATTCGACCAGATACTGATAGCTGTCGCGGTCATTCGCTACGATCTGGCCCATCACCGGAATCACGTTAAAGGAATAGCGGTCATAAGCCCATTGCATCGCCGGATTTGGCAGTTGGCTGAACTCCAGCACCATCAGCCGTCCACCAGGCTTCAGCACGCGGTAGGCCTCAGACAGCGCGTCGGGGATGCGGGTGACGTTCCGGATGCCGAAGCTGATCGTGTAGACGTCGAAGGTATTGTCGGCGAAGGGCAGCGCCATCGCGTCGCCGACGACCCAGGACAGCCGGTCGGCCATGTTCTCGGCCTCTGCGCGCTTCTGGCCCTCGATAAGCATCGACTCCGTCATGTCGAGCACGGTGGCCTCTGCCCCCGGCGCGCGCTTCAGGAACCGGAAGGCGATGTCGCCGGTCCCGCCGGCCACGTCGAGAAGCTTCTGGCCCGGGCGCGGCGCCAGCCAATCCATCATCGCGTCCTTCCAGAGCCGATGGATGCCCACCGACATCACGTCGTTCATGATGTCGTACTTGTTCGCCACGCGGGTGAAGACGCCGTGCACCATACCGGCCTTTTCGGCCTCGGGCACGTCCTTGAACCCGAAATGGGTCGTGCGGGTATCGCTTTCGGTCATTGGCCCTTGCCGTCCGGTGGAACTCGTCCTTCTTATAGAAGCCTTGGCCGCAGAGACAATGCGGCGTTGACACACCGGACACGGCGATGCCTGAACTGCCTGAAGTGGAAACCGTGCGCCGCGGCCTGATCCCGGCGATGGAAGGCCGCGCGATCCTTGCCGCCGATATCCGGAGGCCCGATCTGCGGTTTCCGTTTCCTGCCGGAATGGGCGAACGGCTGACGGGCGCGCGGGTGCAGGGCTTGCGTCGTCGGTCGAAATACATCCTAGCCGACCTCTCGACGGGCGAGACGCTCTTGATCCATCTCGGCATGTCGGGGCGGATGCTGATTTCCGGCAGCATGCCCGGAGCGTTTCATCATGATCATCCGGCCCAGGCCAAGCACGATCATGTCGTGCTGGATATGGAGGGTGGCGCACGGGTGACATTCAACGATGCAAGGCGTTTCGGCGCGATGGACCTTATGGCGACGACGGCGGTCGAGGACCACTGGCTCTTGCGCGACATAGGGCCGGAACCCTTGGGAAATTCCTTCGACGAGGACTACCTCGTCGGGCGCCTGAAAGGCCGTGCCATGCCGATCAAAGCGGCTCTGCTCGATCAGAAGATCATCGCGGGGCTCGGCAATATCTATGTCTGCGAGGTTCTCCATCGCGCGCGGATCGATCCGCGACGCAAGGCCGGCCAGATCGCGGCGGCACGGGTGGCGGGCCTGGTCCCGATCATCCGAGAGGTCTTGACCGAGGCGATCGAAGCCGGAGGGTCGTCGCTGCGGGACTATCGCCAGACCGATGGCGAACTTGGCTATTTTCAGCACACATTCCGGGTCTACGACCGAGAAGACGCGCCCTGCCCAAGCCCCGGTTGCAGCGGAACGGTGACGCGAATCGTGCAGTCCGGCCGCTCCTCCTTCTTCTGCCCGCGCTGCCAAAGATGACTTGATCCCTTCGCCCGGACTGATAGGAGTCGGCTCCGCACAATCTGGAAAGGCACCCACATGGCTTACGAGACCTTGATCGTCGAGATCGAAGACTACGTCGCCCTGATCCGCCTGAACCGCCCGGACGCTCTCAACGCGTTGAACTCCAAACTCCTGGCGGAACTTGGCGAAGCGGTTGGGGAAGCCGAAGCCAACGACAAGGTTCGGTGCATCGTTCTTACAGGCTCCGAAAAGGCCTTTGCCGCAGGGGCCGACATCAAGGAGATGTCGGAAAAGACGTTCGTGGAAGTCTTTACCGACGATCTCTTCGGCGCGAATACCGAGGCGCTTCTGCGCTGCAGGAAGCCGATCATCGCCGCGGTCGCCGGATACGCCCTGGGCGGAGGCTGCGAGTTGGCCATGATGTGCGATTTCATTATCGCCGCCGATACAGCGAAGTTCGGCCAGCCTGAGATCAACCTCGGCGTCGTCGCCGGGATTGGCGGCACCCAGCGGTTGACCCGCTTCGTCGGCAAGTCGAAGTCGATGGACATGCACCTGACCGGCCGCTTCATGGACGCGGCCGAGGCGGAGCGGTCCGGTCTCGTGAGCCGCGTCGTTCCGGCGGCGAAGCTGATTCCCGAAGCCATGGCCGCGGCGCGCAAGATCGCCGAGAAATCCGCGCTCGCCACGCTCGCGGTGAAAGAGGCGGTGAATCGCAGCTACGAGACGACTTTGCGCGAGGGACTCCTCTTCGAGCGCCGCCTCTTCCATGCGCTCTTCGCGACCGAGGACCAGAAGGAAGGGATGAGCGCTTTCCTCGAAAAGCGGCAGCCGCAGTTCCGCGACCGCTGAAACCCCTTTCCTTTGTCCGCGTTTTCCCTTAAGGGGACGCGGTCACATGCGCGTGGAGCCCGCTCAGGCTGGAATCGACCGGTTCACTGGGAACCCGGGTTTCGTCGCGCTTACGTATCGAAACAGACCCGGAAGTTGGGAAACCACACATGGCCAATACGCCCCAGTCCAAGAAACGCGCCCGCCAGTCCGAGCGCCGTCAAGACGTGAACAAGGCCCGCCGCTCGCGGATCCGTACCTACCTGCGCAAGGTCGAAGAGGCGATCGCCTCGGGCAACCAGGAACAGGCCGCGGCCGCGCTGAAGGCCGCCCAGCCGGAATTGGCGCGTGGCGTGACCAAGGGCGTTCTGCACAAGAACACCGTTGCCCGCAAAATGTCGCGCCTCTCCGCTCGGGTGAAGGCAATCTCTGCCTGATCCGAACCGTCTGATCAGAGATTCAAGGGCGCAACCCCAGGTTGCGCCCTTTTCTCATTTCTGGGCTTTTGCGCGACGGCTGTGCCCCATTTGCACAGGCTTCCGGATTCGCTTCGACAAAGCATGAGTCAAGCGCGAAGATCAGTTGCGACACGTTCCCGGCCCTTGCTAGCGTCCTCAGGCGATTCACATCGTCTTGGGGGGACATGCGGTAACCACGAGTCCGGGCAGTCGCTGCACGCTGCCTCGTCTCGGAACGCGCGCCGATATCGTCGGCGGGCGGGGTTCGTTTCGGGCGCACGCGTTCTGCTGCGCGTTCCGGACGCGAGGTCGGTTCAGCCGACTGCTGCACTGTCCATGAGTACCCATGCTTCCAACCGGAAGCGGCGAGAGCCGGAGTGTCACTCCGGCGCTTTGTCCGTGTTCGTGTTGAGGCAAGACCCTTGGGATCGCCGCGAGAACAAGTGATCAGCACAATCTGCTGTGCGGGACAGTGAAAAAAGACGTGGGCAAACAGAAATGACAGACGACTCCTGGGGGCGGGTACGAAATGAACTTCTCAAGACGGTTGGCAAGAACAACTTCACGACCTGGATCGAGCCTCTGAAGCTCGACCGCCTTCAGGACGGCATCGCCCGCTTCGAAGCGCCTACGAAATTCATGCGCGATTGGGTATCGCGCAACTTTTCCGAACAGATTCGCCAGCACCTGGAAAAAGCCGGTCACCTTGTGGAGCGGGTGGAGTTTCACGTCGCCGCTCCGCGTTCGAACCCTATCGAGAAGATTGCCGGTCCGCGCCAGAAGCCGTCGCCACGAGCTGGCTTTCGCAAGAGCGAGGATTCCGATCTTCCCGGGGCGCCGCTCGACGCACGCTTCACATTCGACACCTTCGTCGTCGGCAAGCCGAACGAACTGGCCCATGCCGCAGCGCGCCGCGTGGCCGAAGGCGGGCCGGTGACCTTCAATCCCTTGTTCCTTTACGGCGGCGTCGGCCTCGGCAAGACCCACCTCATGCATGCGATCGCGCATGACCTTCAGACCCGCAGCCCGGACCTCCGCGTCCTCTACCTCTCTGCCGAGCAGTTCATGTACCGCTTCGTGCAGGCGCTGCGCGAGAAAGAGATCATGGGCTTCAAGGAGATGTTCCGCTCCGTCGACGTCCTGATGGTCGACGACGTCCAATTTATCGCCGGCAAGGATTCCACGCAGGAAGAGTTCTTCCACACGTTCAACGCTCTGGTCGATCAGAACAAGCAGATCGTCATCTCCGCCGACCGCGCGCCCGGCGAGATCAAGGATCTGGAGGATCGGATCAAGAGCCGCCTGCAATGCGGGCTGGTCGTTGACCTGCATCCGACGGACTATGAGCTGCGCCTCGGCATCCTTCAGCAGAAGGCCGAACATTACCGCGGCCAGTATCCCGGCCTGAAGCTCGCGAACGGTGTCCTCGAATTCCTCGCCCACCGGATCACCACGAATGTCCGCGTGCTGGAAGGCGCGCTGACACGGCTCTTCGCCTTCGCCTCGCTCGTGGGCCGCGAAATCACGCTCGATCTGGCGCAGGATTGCCTTGCCGATATCCTCCGCGCCTCGGACCGCAAGGTCACGATTGAGGAAATCCAGCGCAAGGTGTCGGAGCACTACAACATCCGCCTGTCGGACATGATCGGCCCCAAGCGGGTCCGCACCATCGCCCGGCCGCGCCAGGTGGCGATGTATCTGGCAAAGTCCATGACGACGCGGTCGCTGCCCGAGATCGGCCGCCGTTTCGGTGGCCGCGATCACACGACGATCATGCACGGAATCCGCAAGGTCGAGGAGCTGAAGGCGACCGACAGCCAGTTGGCCGAGGATCTCGACCTTCTTCGTCGGCTTCTGGAGGCCTAAACCCGCGCGAGCGGCCTTGACCCTCTGTCCAATCCATTGGACATTCCCGAAAATTCTTGAGCCTGAGGGGAAAGTTGCTAACTTTCCCCTCCCGGCGATCTCAAGGGGACGGATATGAAGATCAGCATCGAGCGCGCGACGCTTCTGAAGGCGGTGGGTCAGGCCCAGTCGGTCGTGGAGCGGCGCAACACGATCCCGATCCTCGCCAACGTGCTGATCGAGGCGGACGGCAATACCGTCAGCTTCCGCGCCACCGACCTCGATATCGAGGTGGTGGACAAGGCCCCCGCCCAGGTCGAGCGCGCCGGCGCCACGACGGTTTCGGCGGTGATGCTGCATGAAATCGTGCGCAAACTGCCCGACGGGGCGCTTGTCCAGCTCTCGGACGACAGCGCCGCCGGGCGGCTGACCGTGCAGGCCGGGCGGTCGATGTTTTCGCTCGCGACGCTGCCGAAAGAAGATTTTCCGGTCATGGCGTCGTCGGAATACACCGCGAACTTCTCGGCCCCCGCCCCGGTCCTGCGCCGGCTTTTCGACAAGTCGAAATTCGCGATCTCGACCGAAGAGACGCGGTATTACCTCAACGGCGTCTACATGCATGTCGCCCAGGCTGAGGATGGCCCGGTGCTGCGCTGCGTGGCGACCGACGGTCACCGGCTGGCGCGGATCGACGCGCCGTTGCCGGACGGAGCCTCGAACATGCCGGGCGTGATCGTGCCCCGCAAGACCGTGGGCGAGCTGCGCAAGCTGCTGGACGACGACGAGACTCAGATCGCGGTCTCCGTCTCGGAAACCAAGGTGCGCTTCGCGACGCCGGCTATCACACTGACCTCCAAAGTGATCGACGGGACTTTCCCCGATTACACGCGAGTCATTCCGGTTGGAAATTCCCGCCGGCTGGAGGTCGACGCGTCGGAATTCGCCAAGGCGGTCGACCGGGTGGCGACGGTGTCGTCGGAACGCTCCCGCGCGGTGAAGCTTCAACTGGATGAGGACCGGCTCGTCCTGTCGGTCAACGCACCTGATGCGGGCGCCGCAGAGGAGGAACTGGCCGTGGCCTATGGCGACGAGCGCCTCGAAATCGGGTTCAACGCTAAATACCTTCTGGAGATCGCCAGCCAGGTCGATCGCGAGAACGCGGTGTTTCTCTTCAATTCCTCGGGCGATCCGACCTTGATGCGCGAGGGCAATGACACCTCGGCGGTCTATGTCGTGATGCCGATGCGGGTCTGATCCGTCTTCGCCGGTGCCTCCGGCGAAGGTTTTTTTCGGCAAGATGAAGGGCTAACGGGTCTTGCCAGCGCTTGCCGTCACATCGCTTCTCATGTCGCATTTCCGTTCGCACCGGCGGACGGAATTGGTCTTCGACGGGCGGCCCGTGGCCATTTTCGGACCGAACGGGGCGGGCAAGACCAATATTCTCGAAGCCGTTTCGCTGTTTTCGCCCGGGCGCGGACTTCGGCGCGCAGGTCCGGACGAGATCGGGCGCCAGCCAGAGGCCCTTGGCTGGAAGCTAAAGGTCGAGATCCTCAGCCTGCACCAGACGCATGAGGTGGAAACCTTTGCCGAACCGGGTTCGCCGCGCAGCGTGACTATCGACGGAAAGCCTGCACCACAGGCGGCCTTGGGACGCATCGCGCGGATGCTGTGGCTTGTGCCGGCGATGGACCGTCTCTGGATCGAGGCGGCCGAGGGGCGGCGACGGTTTCTAGACCGGATGACGCTGAGCTTCGAACCTGGTCATGCCGAGGCGGTCTTGACCTACGAGAAGGCGATGCGGGAGCGGAACCGTTTGTTGCGCGACGAGGTTCGCGATCCGGGCTGGTACGGCGCGCTGGAGGCACAGATGGCCGAGGCGGGGGCGGTCATTCAAGCCAATCGGGCGGCGGCGGTCGCACGCGTCGCGGCGGCGCAGGCCGGCGCGGAGACGGCGTTTCCGGCAGCCGATCTGACGATTCTCGGACCGGAAGGAGAGATGGTGCCGGAGGGTGCTGAAGCGCTGGCGTCCGCCTTTGCAGCGGGCCGGAGTCGCGACATGGCGGCGGGGCGGACGCTGGTGGGGCCCCACCGCGCCGATCTGGGCGCGGTCTATGCGGCGAAGGGGGTACCAGCGGCGCAGGCATCGACGGGCGAGCAGAAAGCGCTACTGATCTCTCTCATCCTTGCCAACGGGCGGGCGCTGGCCGAGGATTTCGGAGCGCCGCCGATCCTCCTCCTCGACGAGGTCGCCGCCCACCTTGACGCTGGCCGGCGCGCGGCGCTCTATGACGAGATCTGCGCACT
>JBNKFC010000051.1:0-7771 GCA_050289105.1 Paracoccaceae bacterium
GGCTTCGTGGCAAACAACCCGCTCATCCTCAACGGCAAGTATGCCCAGGTGATCTGGCGCGAATACGTCAAGAGCGCCGAGCCGGTTCACACCCAAGCAGAAGTATCGGGTGGCGGCCAGGCGGCGGGTTCGGGCGGCTGACGCCAACCTCGAGATTGTTTCTCGATATGGGCGGTCTTTGGCAACAAAGACCGCCCTTTCCTTTTGATCGTGTCCAGAAATCGCATCTTTACGATCTTTTAGCCCCAATCTTGCCAAGATTTTCAGGGAGTTTCGAAACCTGGGAGTAATGGCGCGGCCTCAGAGTCGCGTCGGGTGATTGGAAGTTGGACCTGTGGTGATTCGATGCACGAGCACAAAAAACAGGGGCAGGATCCAAGCCAGCGTGAAGAAGGACGTGTGGGAATGAGCAGTGTAGCAGCCTTGCAGCCGGAACCGGCACCGATCGTCGCGTGCACGATTTCGCGCGATGTCAGCAACTTCGACCTTCTTATCGAGGATATGGAAACGGAGCTTGGCGAAAGCTGGGGCGACCTTACCTTCGACGATGCGGTCCTGTTCCTGAACCAACCTGACGCCGACGCGCTGGAATTCGTCGCCATCGCCGTCGATGCGCAGGACGAAAACGACCTCGCGCGGATCTCGGGAATCATCACCACCGCCAAGGACAAGGGCGTGAAGGTGATCCTGATCGCCGAAGAGGTGAGCCCGATCGCCCTCCACCAGCTTCTCAAGCTCGGCGCGGACGATTTCGTCCCCTACCCGCTGCCCGAGAACGCGCTTCACGATGCGATCGACCGCCTGCACAGGGCCCCGGCCGCGGACCAGATCCTTCACGATGCCCCGGCGTCGCCGAGCTTCAAGCCGAAGGGCGACCGCGACGGCGTGATCCTTCCGGTTCACGGCCTTGCCGGCGGCACGGGCGCCACGACCTTCGCGGTGAACCTCGCTTGGGAACTGGCGACGGTCGACAAGGACAATGCACCCCGCGTCTGCCTGCTCGACTTCGATTTCCAGTATGGCTCGGTTTCGACCTATCTCGACCTTCCGCGCCGCGAAGCGGTCTACGAGATGCTGTCGGACACCGCCTCCATCGACAACGTCAGCTTCCTGCAGGCGCTTCTCAGCTTCAACGACAAGATGCATGTCATGACCGCGCCGTCGGAAATGCTGCCCCTCGACATCGTCACCTCGGAAGACATCAACCGAGTCCTCGACGTGGCGCGGGCGAATTTCGACTTCGTCGTCGTGGACATGCCCTCGACCGTCGTCCAATGGACGGAAGCGGTGCTGAACCATGCCCATGTCTACTTCGCGACGATGGAACTCGACATGCGCTCGGCGCAGAACGCACTGCGCATGATCCGCGCGCTGAAGGCGGAGGAACTCCCGTTCGAAAAGCTGCGCTACGTGCTGAACCGCGCGCCAAAATTCACCGATCTTTCGGGCAAGGGACGCGTCAAGCGCCTGGCCGAAAGCCTTGATATCACGATCGAATTGCAGCTTCCCGATGGTGCGAAGCAGGTCACGCAGTCGAACGACCACGGTCTGCCGCTTGCCGAGACCGCGGCGAAGAACCCGCTCCGCCGGGAAATCGCCAAGCTCGCCAAATCGATCTACGACCTCAACAAGGCTGCGGAAGCGGCCAGCGCCTAACACGGGGAGCCCGCAATGTTTTCTCGCTACAAGAAACCTGCCGCCCCCGCGCCGGCACCGACCGCCCCCGCGAAAACGCCGGCGGCAGCACCCGCCGCAGGAGCCGAGGGCCGTCCGGCCGTCGCCCGCCGCCAGTTGTCCGGCGGTGCGGTCGCGCCCGGGCAGGCCGTCGCGATGGACAAGGAAAAGAAGCGCAAGGAGCGGATGGGCGAGTTGAAGGTGGAGCTGCACAAGCGCCTCCTCGACAACCTCAACCTCGGCGCGCTGGAACACGCCACTGAAGCGGATCTGCGCCAGGAAATCGTCTCGATCACCACCGAGGCGCTGGAAGAGATGAGCGTCGTCCTCAACAAGGACGAACGCTCGTCCCTGTTTCAGGAGCTGTACCATGAGGTCATGGGCCTCGGCCCGCTTGAGCCGTTGCTGCAGGACGACACCGTCAACGATATTCTCGTCAACGGCCCTCAGCAGGTCTTCGTCGAACGCGCGGGCAAGCTCGAACTGACCGACACGACGTTCAAGGACGAACGTCACCTTCTCAGGATCATCGACAAGATCGTGTCCGCCGTGGGCCGGCGCGTCGATGAATCGAACCCCTATGTCGACGCCCGTCTCGCGGACGGCTCGCGTTTCAACGCAATGGTGCCGCCGATCGCAGTCGACGGCTCGCTCGTCTCCATTCGTAAGTTCAAGAAGGAAAAGCTCGCGGTCGACGACCTCGTTCGCTTCGGCGCCTTCACCGAGGAGATGGCCGCCTACCTGCAGGCTGCGGTCTCGACCCGCCTCAACGTCATCGTCTCGGGCGGTACCGGTTCCGGTAAGACGACCACGCTCAACGCCCTTTCATCCTTCATCGACAACTCCGAACGCATCCTGACGATCGAGGACACAGCGGAACTTCAGCTCCAGCAGGTCCATGTGGGCCGGATGGAAAGCCGCCCCGCGAACGTCGAGGGCAAGGGCGCCGTAACCCAGCGCGACTGTCTGAGGAACGCGCTCCGGATGCGTCCCGACCGCATCATCGTCGGCGAAACGCGCGGTGAGGAAGTCATCGACATGCTTCAGGCCATGAACACCGGCCACGACGGGTCGATGACCACGATCCACGCGAACTCTGCACGCGACGGCATCAGCCGTTTGGAAAACATGATCGCGATGGCCGGGATCGAAATGCCGATCAAGGCCGTCCGCAGCCAGATCGCCTCGGCCGTCAACCTGATCGTTCAGGCCAGCCGTCTTCAGGACGGTTCGCGCCGCATGACCTCGATCACAGAGATCACTGGCATGGAAGGCGACGTCATCTCGATGCAGGAAATCTTCCGCTACGAACGGCTCGGCCTTGCCCCAGATGGCAAGATCATCGGCCGCTTCACCGCGACCGGCGTGCGCTCCGCCTACGCGGACCGCTTCCGGTCCTGGGGCTATGACCTGCCGCCCTCGATCTACGAACCCATCGCAGCGGAGTAACGCGCATGATCATCAGCCCGACACCAATCATCTACGGCCTGATCTTCCTCGCCGTTCTCCTTCTGGTCGAGGGCATCTATCTTGTCGTCTTCGGCAAGTCGATCTCGCTGAACTCGAAGGTCAACCGCCGGCTCGATCTGCTCGAAAAGGGCGGCCAGCGCGAACAGGTGCTCGAACAGCTCCGCAAGGAAGCCAGTCAGCACCTGAAAGCCAAGGGCATTCCGCTCTATTCGATCCTCGCCACAAAGGCGCAGAAGGCCAATATTGCCTTTTCGCCCAAGGCCCTTATCGGCGTGATGGCGCTTCTCTCCGTCGTGGCCTTTCTCGGGCTCAAGATCGGCACCGCCGCTTCCACTCCGGTCCAGATCGCGGTGGCACTCGTGATGGGCGTCGGCGCGGTCTATTTCTGGGTCAACAAGAAGGCCAAGAAGCGTATGGACCTGGTCGAGGAACAGCTTCCCGACGCGGTGGAGCTCATGGTGCGCAGCTTGCGCGTCGGCCATCCCTTCTCCTCGGCGATCCAGATCGTCGCGAAAGAGGTCGCCGACCCCCTGGGTACCGAATTCGGCATGATCGCAGACGAAAGCGCCTACGGTCGCGAGATCTCCGAGAGCCTGAAGGATCTCGCCGAACGCATGGACATGCAGGATTTGCGCTTCCTCGCCGTCGCCGTGACGATTCAGCAGCAATCGGGCGGTAACCTTGCCGAGATCCTCGACGGTCTGGCCAAGGTGATCCGGGCCCGCTTCCGGCTGTTCCGCCGGGTGCGCGCGATCACGGCCGAGGCGAAATGGTCGGGGATGTTCCTGTCGATGTTCCCGCTTGGCGTGCTTGCGGTGATCCAGATCCTCAAGCCCGACTATTTCGATACCGTCAAGAACACGGCCGCCTTCGTGCCCGCCGCACTCATCGTCTTCACCTTCCTCGCCATCAACGTCGTCTTCATGAAGATGATGGTCAACATCAAGGTCTGAGGGGGCCAAACTGACATGCTGACCACGATCAACGACCTCCTGATCGAGAAGATGGGCCCGCTCGGCCCGCTCTTCGCCGTCGCCGTCCTCGGCATCATCCTGGTGGCGATCACGTTGCCGACGATGCTGAAAAAGCGCGCCGATCCTTACGCGAAACTCCGCGATACCAGCAAACCGACCGGTGATAACCGCAAGAACGCGCGCGAGAAGAAGTCGCTGCGCAACTCGAAGGGCACCGACAAGCTCGACAAGTTCGCCAATTTCCTCGAACCCAAGACCGAGGAAGAGATGAGCACGTCGCGGCTGAAGATGACCCGCGCCGGCTATCGCGGCAAGAATGCGGTGCGCACCTTCCACGCCGTTCAGTTCATGCTCGGCATCATCTTCCTGCTCATCGGCGTGATCTATGCAATCGTTGCCTCGGCCACGGGTGAGATCTCGACGACGGCCCTTATCCTCGCCGTGATCATGCCCGGCGCCATCGGCTACTACCTGCCGAAATACTGGATCGACCGCCGCATCCAGTCGCGCCAGCAGGAAATCCAGAACGGCTTTCCGGACGCGCTCGACATGCTTCTGGTCTGCGTCGAGGCCGGCCAGTCGCTCGACCAGGGCATCATCCGCGTGTCGAAGGAGCTCAAGACCGGCTACCCCGCCCTCGCCGAGGAATTCGAGATCGTCTCGCAGGAGATCAAGGCGGGCAAGGACAAGACGACCGTGTTGCGCGCCTTCTCCGAACGCTCTGGCGTCGCCGATGTCGCCTCCTTCGTCACCGTGATGATCCAGTCGCAGACCTTCGGCACCTCGATCGCCGAAGCGCTCCGGGTCTACGCCGCCGAAATGCGCGACAAGCGCGTGATGCGCGCCGAAGAGGCCGCGAACAAATTGCCGACGAAGATGACGCTCGGAACCATGATGTTCACCGTTCCGCCGCTCCTGATCATCCTTGTGGGTCCATCGGTCTACGATATGATGCAGCTGTTCGCGAATTTCTCCCCGTGAGGCGATGACACTACGAACTACCGTTCTTCTGGTCGCAGCCGGATTTCTGGCCGCCTGTCAGCAGACAGGCGGCCTTCCTGCCAATGGCGGTTCTCCCTTCGCGCCTTCGGGGCCGGTCCGCGGCGAGGCGGTCGATGGCCTGATCGTCGGCCACCGGCTGATGGCGGCGGGCGAATACGAACTCGCGCTGAAGGCCTATTACCGTGCCGCCGCCGAGCGTGGAATGACCGTCGACACACTCTCGGCGATCGGATCCGCCAACCTGCACCTTGGCCGCCTCGGCCAGGCCGAGAACCTCCTGCGCCGCGCGGTGAAGGAAGACGCGACCTTCGTTCCGGCCTGGAACAATCTCGGTGTCGTCCTAATGGAAACCGGCGAATACGCCGAGGCAAGCCGGGTTTTCCGCACCGCCTTCGCCCTCGATAGTGGCCAAACGGACGCCATCCGCGAAAATCTGCGTCTCGCGCTCGCCAAGATCAAGGAACCATCCTATGATGCCCCCGATACAGGTGAATTCTCCTTGGTGAGGCGCGGGGGCGGGCAATACCTGCTTCTCACCAAACATTGAGGCAAGAAGCAGCAAAGGACGCATGAAATGCGCCACCCTATCCTGGTTTCTCTCTGCATCGCAGGGGTATCCGTCCTGTCGGCTTGCCAGAAGGCTACCGACGCAGAAGTCGAACGTGCGATCAAGGACGTCAACGTCATCGACGACAGCAACCTTAATGACGTCATGTTGACCGTGGCCGATCCGAACGAGGCCGTGGCCTATTTCCAGAAGACCGCGGAGGCGAACCCGGATCGCGTCGATCTGCGTCGCGGGCTGGCCAAATCGCTGGTTCGGGCCAAGAAGCCGACCGAGGCGGCGATCGCCTGGAAATCGGTGGTCGACAGCCCCGAGGGCACGAATGACGACCGCGTGGCCCTCGCTGATGCGCTGATCCGGGCCAACGAGTGGAAGAAGGCCGAGGCGGAACTGAACATGATTCCGCCGACGCACGAGACTTATGAACGCTACCGGCTTGAGGCAATGGTCGCGGACGCGAACAAGAAGTGGCAGAAGGCCGACAGCTTCTACGAAACCGCCTTCGGACTGACGACACAACCCTCGGGCGTTCTCAACAACTGGGGTTATTCGAAGCTGACGCGTGGCGATTTCGTCGGTGCCGAGAAGCTGTTCAGCGAAGCACTGACCTATGACAGCGCCAACTTCACCACCAAGAACAACCTCGTTCTGGCCCGCGCCGCGCAACGCAAATACGACATGCCGATCGTGACGATGACCCAGGCCGAACGGGCGGAACTGCTCTACACCGCGGCGCTGACCGCGATCAAGCAGGGCGACGTGACCATCGGCAAGGGCCTCCTGGAAGACGCGGTCGAAACCAGCCCGCGCTACTTCGAACAGGCGTCCCGCGCGCTCGAGACGATCAACGCCAGCGTGACGAAGGGCTGAACCGATGCTCGGATTGACGGCGCCACAGGCGTATCTCATTCTTCTTATTGCCGTTTTGCCGGTCTGCGCCTGGGTCGCATGGTCGGACCTCAAGACGATGAAGATCCCCAACAAGGCGGTGATCGCGGTCCTCGCGATCTACGCCGTCGTCGGGCTGCTGGTCATTCCTTTCGAATTCTGGGCGTGGCGCTGGCTGAACTTCGTCGTCGTTCTCGCGATCGGCTTTGTCCTGAATGCGGTCGCCAATGTCGGTGCCGGCGACGCTAAGTTCGCCGCCGCCGCCGCGCCCTTCTTTGCGCAGCGGATCGAGCATCTGCAACTCATCCTTGTCCTTCTCGCCGCCTTCCTCCTCGGCGCCTTTGCCGCGCACCGGCTGATGCGGGCGATTCCGGCGGTCCGGGCGGCGACGCCCGATTGGGTCAGCTGGACACGCAAGGATTTCCCGATGGGCCTCGCGCTGGTCGGAACCTTCCTTGCCTACCTTGTGTTCATGGCCTTCCCCAACGCACTTCTAGCGGTTCAGGGGGCGATCGGCTCGACCAATATGTAAAGCGGGCTCCTGTGCACTTCGCGCAGGGTCCAGCCCCCCTCCGCCAGCGATTTCAGCATCGATGAGCGGAGCGAGAAGGCCATCGGGCAAAGCGGCACGACCAGATAGTCGGCATTCTCGATCCCCGGCAGCCCGCCGTAATACCACGGCGCCGCCCCATTCACGGTCTTGAAATCCCCGAACATCCAGTAGGCGGAATAAAGGTCGGTCCCCATCAGCGCCGACCCGGCATAGCCGGCCTTGATCAGATCATCGGTGACGAGTTCGAACCAGGCCGAGATGCCGCCCTCAAGCTGGCATTCCGGCAATTCCTCGCCGTTCAGAACCGGGACATCCTCGCGCTTGGCGAACTCCCGGTAGGCGGCGAAGGGATCGCTCGGCTCGTCGTAGGGCCGCTTGAGATTGGCCGTGTAAAGCCGCGAGGCGGGCGTCAGCACATCGGCCGCTTCGGGCAGCCGCGGCAGGAGCGGGACCACGTCGGTCGTGTCCGACGCGAGATGGCGCCACGGGCTGAAGGCGAGGTTGATGGCTGACGGCGCGCCGAAGCAGAGCGCGGCCACCCCGGTATAGGTCAGCGCCGCGCGCAGGTCCCAGCCGGATCCGTTGACGACACCCGGCTCGGGCCGCAGCACGAAGGCCAGCATCGCCAGCAGGTAGAGCCATTGC
>JBNKFC010000052.1:0-1610 GCA_050289105.1 Paracoccaceae bacterium
CGGTCCGTGCGGTGGCGCGGACATGCATGGCAAGCTCATGATCGTTACCAAGCCCGGCCAGCAGCGCGATGGTCAGCATCGAGCGTTCGCGCAGGGAGATCGTGTCGCGCGCCCAGACATGGCCCCAGGCGGCGTCGGTGATCAGCGCCTGGAACGGCGCGTCCAGATCGGACTTCGACGCCTCGGCGCGATCCACATGAGCGCTACCAAGCACCTTGCGGCGCATCGCCATTCCCTTGTCACGCAGTTCGGACATCCGCCCCCTCCTCGCTTCAGCGATAATATTTCGCGTGGCGAACTGTTTGAAAAATGCAAAATCAAGCGTAATAGATAACCAAATGATTATGCATCCAGCGATCAAGCTGCGCCATATCCGGCTATTCCTGGCGATTGCCGCCAAGGGCAACCTGAGCGCAGTGGCCCGGGCCGAGGGCGTGACCCAACCGGCGGTGTCCCGCGCGCTCGCTGAGTTGGAGACGCTTCTGGGAAAACCGCTCTTTCGGCGCGAAGGGCGCGGGTTGGTCCTGACCGAGGCGGGGGCGCTCTTTCGCCGGCATGCCTCGCAGGGGGTTCAGTCGCTCGACGCGGGCGCGGCCGCCGTCAGGCCCGAGAGCGTCGATGCGGTGGTCCGCATCGGCATCCTGCCAACGGTCGCAACCCGGTTCTTCCCGAAGGTGGCGCTGCGATTCCACGGGCTTGAGCCTGAGACGACGCTGTCGGTCGTGACCGGTCCCCATGCCTACCTGATCGGCCTGTTGCGGAGCGGGGCCATCGACCTGATGGTCGGGCGGATGCCGGCCGCCGCGGAAATGGCCGACCTCGCCTTCGATCACCTTTATGAGGAGGAGGTCGTCGTCGCCGTCCGCGCCGGCCACCCGCTGAGCCATCAACACGTGGCGGAGATCCTGCCGAAAGTGCCGCTGATCCTGCCGCCGCAAGGCGCGATCATCCGGCGGGTGGTGGATGAATACATCGCCTCTGTCGGTCTTGCCGGAATCCGCCCGGCTTTCGAGACCGTCGCGCTCGCCCTGGGACGCGGGATCGTCCTCGGCTCGGACGCGCTCTGGTTCATCTCGCGCGGCGTCATCTTCGACAGCCTTGAGCGGGGCGAGTTGCTGGCGCTGCCGACCCATGCCGCCTTTCTTTCCGGCGCTGTCGGGATCACGAGGCGCCAGTCGCAGATGCCGCGGCCGTCGCTCGAGACGCTGGTCGAGATCGCGCGCGGCGAGGCCGGGATACGCCCCTGACCGTGCCAAAGCGACAAAGGCAGGCGCCGAGGCGCCCGCCATCTTCTTCGCTCTGGCCGTGGCCTCAGGCCGGCTGTTCCGGCCGCGTGCCGAGCGTGACCACGGTATCGACCGGCTTGCCCGCGCGAAGCAGCCCGAGCTTCACTTCTGCACCGGGCGCGTCCGTCGCGATCATCCGCGTCAGGTCGCGCGGATCGTTGACCTCAGTGCCATTGACGCTCAGCACGATGTCGCCCCGGGTCAGCCCGGCCTTGGCGGCCGGCGTATCGGCATTGACATCGGCAATCAGAACGCCCTTGGCCTTGTCGAAGCCGAGTGCCGCGGCGATGTCCTCCGTTACCGGCTGGATCTGCACGCCGAGCC
>JBNKFC010000053.1:0-2493 GCA_050289105.1 Paracoccaceae bacterium
GGTTCGTCCAGCCAGTCGGCGGGGGTCTCGGGCATGTCCTGGAGGTGGACCGACGATTCCTCGCCGGGAAAGCGGTCGAGCCAGACGTCCTCCATCGTGAAGACGAGGATCGGGGCGAGCCAGGTCGTCAGGCGGTGGAACAAAAGGTCGAGGACAGTGCGCGTTGCCTTGAGGCGGAGCGAGTCGTCGGCGTCGCAGTAGAGCGCGTCCTTGCGGATGTCGAAGTAGAAGGCCGACAGGTCCGCGTTGGCAAAGTCGAAGACTTCGCGAAAGACGCCCTGGAAGTCGAAGGCGCGATAGCCCTTGCGCACCTTGTGGTCGACCTCGGCCATGCGGTGCAGAACCCAGCGTTCGAGTTCCGGCATATCGGCCGGGGCGACGCGCTGATCCTCGGTGAAGCCGCAGAGGTTGCCGAGGAGGAAGCGCATGGTGTTGCGCAGGCGGCGATAACTGTCGGCGGTGCCCTTCAGGATCTCGGGGCCGATCCGCTGGTCGGACGTATAGTCGGTCTGGGCGACCCAGAGGCGCAGGATATCGGCACCGTACTGGCGCACGATTTCCTCTGGCACGATGGTGTTGCCGAGCGATTTGGACATCTTGTTGCCCTTCTCGTCCAGCGTGAAGCCATGGGTCACGACGTTGCGGTAGGGCGCACGGCCAAGGGTGCCGCAGGCCTGGAGCAAGGACGAGTGGAACCAGCCGCGGTGCTGGTCGGTGCCCTCCATATAGACGTCCGCGATTCCGTCCTCGGTGCCGTCGGCGCGGTCGCGCAGGACAAAGGCGTGGGTGCTGCCTGAGTCGAACCAGACGTCGAGGACGTCGTAGACCTGGTCATAGTCGTCGGGGTTGGCGTCTTGCCCAAGGAACCGTTCCTTGGCCCCGGCGGCGTACCAGCAATCGGCACCCTCGGCCTCGAAAGCCTCGGCGATGCGGGCGTTTACGGCCTCGTTCCTGAGCAGGAAGTCCGGATCGGTCGGCAACTTGCCCTTGCGGGTAAAACAGGTGAGAGGCACGCCCCAGGCGCGCTGGCGCGACAGGACCCAGTCGGGGCGGGTCTCGATCATCGAGAACAGGCGGTTGCGGCCCGATTGCGGGGTAAATTTCACAAGCTGGTCGATCGAGGTCAGGGCCCGTTCGCGGATTGTGTCGCCATAGGTGCTCTGCCCGTCGTCAATCTTGCGGTCGATGGCGGCGAACCACTGCGGCGTGTTGCGATAGATCACCGGTGCTTTCGAGCGCCAGGAGTGAGGGTAGCTGTGCTTGATCTTGCCGCGTGCCAGAAGCCCGCCGACCTCGGCCAGTTTCGAGATCACGGCGGCGTTGGCGTCACCTTCCCAGTCGCCTTTCTTGGGCTTGGCGCGCAAGATGCGCTTGCCGCCGAAAAACGGCAGGTCTTCGCGGAAAGAGCCGTCGTCCATGACGTTGTAGGTGATGACCTGTTCCAGCATGCCGAGGTCGCGGAACAGTTCGAATTCTTCCATCCCGTGGGAGGGGGCACAGTGGACAAAGCCGGTGCCTTCCTCGTCGGTGACGAAGGGCGCGGCGCGGAAGTCGCGGATGTCGTCCCATTCGCCGTTCGCGCCTTCGGCGCCGGCGAGGGGGTGGGTCAGACCGGTGATCTGGCTGCAATCGACGTCGCCCAGGCGGCGGTACATGGTCTCATCGAGGCGAGCCTTGGTCATGACGTCGGCGGCCAGTTTGTCGGCGAGAATAAAGCGCTCTCCGACCTCGGCCCAGCATTCCTCGGGCGTGCCCGTCACCTCGTAGACGCCATAGGAGAACGTTTCGCCAAAGACGACCGCTTTGTTGGACGGGATGGTCCAGGGCGTCGTGGTCCAGATGACGACCTTTGCACCGTCATATTCGCCGCCTTTGACCCGGAACTTCACCCAGATCGTAAAGCTTTCCTTGTCGTGATACTCGACCTCGGCCTCAGCCAGAGCGGTTTCCTCGACGGGCGACCACATGACGGGCTTGGAACCCTGGTAGAGCGTGCCGTTCATCAGGAATTTCATGAATTCCTCGGCGATCACGCGCTCGGCATGATAGGCCATGGTCAGATAGGGATCGTCCCAGTTGCCGGTCACGCCGAGGCGCTTGAATTCCTCGCGCTGGATATCGACCCAGCTCTCGGCGAACTTGCGGCATTCCTGGCGGAAGTCGATGATCGGGACATCGTCCTTGTCGAGCCCCTTTTCGCGGTACTGCTCCTCGATCTTCCACTCGATCGGCAAGCCGTGGCAGTCCCAGCCGGGAACGTAGCGGGCGTCATGGCCCATCATCTGGTGGCTGCGCACGATGATGTCCTTGATCGTCTTGTTCAGCGCGTGGCCGATGTGCAGGTGTCCGTTGGCGTAGGGAGGGCCATCGTGCAGCGTGAAGGGCGTGCGGCCCGTCTTTTCGCGCAGGCGGTCATAGACACCGATCTTGTTCCAGTGCTCAAGCCAGCCGGGCTCGCGGTTGGGCAGGCCCGCGCGCATCGGGAAATCGGTC
>JBNKFC010000054.1:0-3494 GCA_050289105.1 Paracoccaceae bacterium
TGGACTGCAATGTGACGGGTTTCGCCTGCTGACGCAGGCGAGCCGCGCGGGGGGCGCTGCCCCCCGCATCCCACCGGGGACAGTTCCACGAGTTGGAAGCGGCGGACAGATGACATGGCGGTAAGACGGATCAATCTGGCCTTGCAGGGCGGCGGCGCACATGGCGCCTATACCTGGGGCGTCCTCGACCGGCTGTTGCAGGACGATGAGATCGAGATCGCCGGCATTTCCGGCACGTCAGCGGGGGCGCTTAACGGCGCGGCGCTGAAGGCCGGGCTGCGCGTCGGCGGGCGCGAGGGCGCGCGAGAGAACCTCGACTGGCTCTGGGCGCAGGTCGGTGCGGTCGGCGACATGCGCATGGCGCACTGGTTTCGCGCCTTCCTGCCGCTCTCTGGTCTCTGGAGCGAGGCGACCGAGCGCATGGCGCCGTTTTCACCGATGGAGATGGTGACGCGGCTTTTCAGCCCCTACGACTACGGCCCGTTCTACACCAATCCGCTGGCGCCAATCGCGGCGAAGTTCAATTTCGAGCATGTCTGCCACCCGTCGGGACCGGCCTTCTTCGTGGCCGCAACCAATGTCCGCACCGGCAAGATCCGGATCTTCAAAGGCGACGACATCACGGCCGATGCGATCCTCGCCTCGGCCTGCCTGCCGACGCTCTTCCAGGCGGTCGAAATCGCCGATCCGCTGACCGGAAAGTCGGAAGCCTACTGGGACGGCGGCTATACCGGCAACCCGGCACTCTTCCCGCTGTTCGATCCGGCTCTGCCGCGGGATATCGTGGTCGTGAACATCAATCCGCTGGTGCGCGACGGCGTGCCGCGCTCGGTGATCGAGGTGCAGGACCGGATCAACGAGATCAGCTTCAACTCCTCACTGCTGCGCGAGTTTCGCGCAATCAACTTCGTCAAGGAACTGATCGCCGCGGGCTCGGTCTCTGACATCGCGATGAAGGACGTCCTGATCCATCTGATCGCCGATGACGACCTCATGGATTCACTCACCGCGTCGAGCAAATTGGTCCCGTCTCCCGGACTCCTTTTCGCGCTGAAGGAGGCTGGTCAGAAGAGCGCCGACCGCTTCCTCGCGGATCACCGCGAGAAGCTCAATCACGAAAGTTCGGTCGATTTGCCGGTGATGTTCGGCTGAGCCGGCTTGCCTGCCAGCTCTTTCTTCGCGGGATAGACAAGGCCGGCGGAGATGACGAGTTTCGCTGCGTCCTCAACCGACATGTCGAGGAAGGTCACGTCGCGCTTGGGGACGTAGAGAAGGAAGCCCGAAGTCGGGTTGGGCGTCGTCGGCAGGAAGACCGTCATCACCTCGTCATCGGGAAGCTTGGCCAGAACCTCTCCCTTCGCTGCGGTCGAGACGAAGCCAATGGCCCAGATGCCGGGGCGCGGATATTCGATCAGGCAGGCCTTGTCGAATTTCGCCTCGGTCTGGTTGAAGACAGTCTCGGCCACCTGCTTCACGCCGTTGTAGACGGAGCGCACTACCGGCATCCGGTCGACGAGGCTCTCTCCCCAGGAGATGAGCGAGCGGCCCATGAGACCCTTGGCGATCCAGCCGACGAAAACCGTGAAGATCAGGAAGACGACGACCCCGACGCCGCGCAGGTTGATCGCGGTATCCTCACCGAAAATCGCTTTGAAGAGCTGGTCGGGCTGATACTTCGCCGGAACGAACGGCAGGACCCAGCCGTCGATCCAGCCGGTGACCGTCCATATCAGCCACAGCGTGAATCCGACCGGCGCGACGACGACGAGGCCGGTGAGGAAATTCGCCCGGATCCGTGCGATCACACCCCGTCGCCGCGGCGGATGAACCTTACCGTGCTCCTGGCCGTCATCGTTCATTGTCATTCGGCGCGTTTCCCTTCACTCCGGAGCCGAATGTAAGGGCTTCGAAGGGCGCCCACAATGGGGCGTCAGTCGCGCGCAGCGATCTCGCCCGCGATCGCAGCGGCAAGGCGGGCATTGTTAAGAACAAGGGCGATATTGGCGTCCAGCGAGCGCCCCCCGGTCAGCTCGAAGATGCGCGAGAGCAGGAACGGTGTAACGGCCTTCGCGGCGACGCCCTGCGCCTCTGCCTCGGCCAGCGCGGTATCGATGACCGGGCCGATCTTCGTCAGCGGTATTTCGGCGGCTGCAGGGATCGGGTTGGCGACGAACTGTCCGCCCGGCAGGCCCAGCCGGGCCCGCATGATGTGAGAGGCTGCGATTTCGCCGGCCGTGTCCATCCTCAGCGGCGCGGCAAGGCCGGAATCGCGCGACCAGAACGCAGGGAAGGCATCCTGTCCAAAGGCGATAACCGGAACCCCGAGCGTTTCCAGCACTTCGAGCGTCTTCGGCAGATCGAGGATCGCCTTCGCTCCGGCGGCGACGACCGTGACCGGGGTTTCGGCGAGTTCCCGAAGGTCGGCGGAGACGTCAAAGCTCAGTTCCGCCCCGCGATGGACGCCGCCAATGCCACCTGTGGCGAAGACCGCGATGCCGGCGAGGCGGGCGGCGATCATGGTCGCGGCGACGGTGGTCGCGCCGGTCCGTCCCGAGGCGAGACAGGCGGCGAGATCGGCGCGCGAGAGTTTCATCACGCCCTTGGCCGAAGCGAGGCCGTCGAGTTCACCCGCACTCAGCCCGACATGAAGCTTGCCGCCGATGGCCGCCATGGTGGCAGGAATGGCGCCCGCCGCGCGAACCTCGGCTTCAACCCGTTGGGCCGTTTCCAGATTCTGCGGATAAGGCATGCCGTGGGTGATGATTGTCGATTCCAGCGCGACAATAGGAGTGCCATTCGCGCGCGCTTCCGTCACTTCGGATGAAAAGGCGAGGGGGGCAGTCGTCATGATCCGATGTCTCCGGAAACGTAATGCGCCGCCGCGTCGAGCGCGGCGCGGAAGGCCGTGGCGCGATCCTCGCCACGCATCTCGGCGACGATATGCGCGGCCATGAACGTGTCGCCCGCCCCGGTCACGCGGGTGACGAGGACCGGCGGCGGCGTCGCGGTCAGGACGCCGTCGCTTGCGCCGTCGGCGCTTTCACGGTCGCCATCGGTCACGAGAACCCTCCGGGCCCCGCGGGCGAGCAATCCCTCCGCCGCCTCAGGCGCGGTCGCGAAGCGGCGCTGGCAGAGCAGCCCGGCTTCTTCGAGGTTCACGTAGAGCGTAGCGTTCGAGGCCGACAGCAGCGGCAGGAGCCGTTCGGCCTTGCCGGGCGAGGCGGGCGCGACCCTTAGATCCGCTGCGGCGAAGAGGGGCGAGACGGCGATCCTGGACAGGAGGCCCTGGGTGAGGTTTCCGTCAAGCGCGACGGGACCTGCCCAGGGCGCATCGGGCTGCCCGAGCGTCCCGTCGGCGAGGGGTCGCAGGATCTTGTCACCGGCTGCCTCCAGGGAATGAGCGTCGGCAATGGCCGCGACGAGGCCGTTGCCGCCCTCGATGGCCATGTAGCGGTCCGTCGGCAGATCCTCGGACCGGTAGACGTGATCGGTCA
>JBNKFC010000055.1:0-2022 GCA_050289105.1 Paracoccaceae bacterium
TGCCAGGATCGAAACGGCCGCAAGCAAACCGGTCTTCCGACGGGCTTGGAAAAGCGGCCGCTGCATCCTGCCCGCCTCGGGTTACTACGAATGGACCGGAGACAAATCCGCGCGGCGACCGTGGTTCATAGGGCTGACACAGAATGCGCCGGTCTTCTTTTTCGCCGGTCTCTGCGAGGCGCGGTCCGACAACGCGCTCACCTGCACGATCCTGACGCGCGAGGCGGCGCCTGAACTCAGCCATCTTCATCCGCGAATGCCCGTCATGCTGACGGGCGATGAACTGCTGCCTTGGCTATCGGGAGACATCGGCGATGCGGCCGCAAGCGATCTCGGAAAGGGCTGGGCCGGACGGTTCGTCACCCGACCGGTGCGCCCCTTTGGAGGTGACGATGACGGGCCGGAATTGATCGAACAGGACGGATTTGATCTTTGATTGGTTGGTCCGCAACTAGATCCATTGTCGCGACCAGGACACCAGAGTCTTCGGACGAACCGAAGGCAGGTTCGAAATTCGATCCTTGATCGGGTTGTTCCGGGCGGCGGCCCGCGCGACGGAACGGCTGGTCACCGCAGCGGCAAAAAGGATGTCGCCATAAGTCACTCGGCCGCAAGGCCTTCGGTAAACTGAAGCCGCGCGAGGCGGGCATAGAGGCCACCCTCGGCGACCAGCGCATCGTGGGTGCCGGTGGCGACGATCCGCCCCCGGTCGAAGACGACGATCCGGTCGGCCTTTTTCACCGTGGCCAGCCGGTGGGCGACAATGAGCGTCGTGCGATCCTTCGACACCGCTTCGACCGCCTTCTGCACCGCCCGTTCGCTTTCCGCGTCAAGCGCCGATGTCGCCTCATCGAGAAGCAGCACGGCCGCATCGCGCAGGATCGCGCGGGCGATGGCGATGCGCTGTTTCTGCCCGCCCGACAGCATCACGCCGCGTTCGCCGACATAGGTGTCATAACCCTCCGGCAAAGCGGTCAGGAAATCATGTGCGGCGGCGGTACGGGCGGCTTCCTCGACCTCTGCATCCGTAGCGTCGGGGCGGCCGAAGCGGATGTTCTCACGCGCAGTCGCAGCGAAGATCACCGGGTCCTGCGGGACGAGTGCCAGCGCCTTGCGGAACTCTGACCGCGCCATGTCGGTCAGCGCAACACCGTCGAGCGTGATGCGCCCTTTGTCAGGATCGTAAAAGCGCAGGAGAAGCTGGATCACCGTGGTCTTGCCCGCGCCCGACGGGCCGACAAGCGCCACCGTCTCGCCCGGCTTCACATGCAGGGACATGTCCTCCAGCGCCGATTGCTCGGGCCGGGCGGGATAGTAGAACGTCACATCTTCGAAGACGATCTCGCCCCGCGACGGGCGGGGCAGCGCCAACGGCGCCACAGGCTCGGTCACGTTGTCGGTGACGTTCAGCAGTTCCACCAGCCGCTCGGTCGCGCCTGCCGCACGCTGCAACTCGCCCCAGATTTCCGACAGGGCGGCGACCGACCCCGCCGCCATTATCGCATAGATGACGAACTGCACCAGTTCACCCGGACTCATCGCGCCCGCCCGTACGTCGCGCGCACCGATCCAGAGAACGCCGACGACGCCGGCGAAAACAAGGAAGATCACCGCCACCGTCATCGCGGCACGCGTACGGATGCGGGCCTTGGCCGACATGAACGCCTCTTCGGTCACGCGGGCGAACTCGGCCCGGCTTTCACGCTCATGGGTGAAGGCCTGCACGGTCTGGACGGCACCCAAGGCTTCGGATGCTGACCCAGAGGATGCCGCGATCCAGTCCTGATTTTCACGGGAAAGTCGGCGCAGGCGGCGGCCTTGCGTGATGATCGGCACCAGCACCAGCGGCACGATCAGCAGAACCAACCCCGTCAGCTTGGCCGAGGTGAACAGCATCAGAACCATGCCCCCAAGCAGGATCAACAGATTACGAAGCGCGACCGAAACCGAGGAGCCGATCACTGATAGGATCAGCGTCGTGTCCGTCGTGATGCGGCTGACGACCTCGCCCGTCATGATCTT
>JBNKFC010000056.1:0-7459 GCA_050289105.1 Paracoccaceae bacterium
CTTCAGCGCGAAGGGGTTTTCCGTGAAATGAAGCTCAAGCAGCATTTCGAGAAGCCCTCCGTCAAGAAAGCGCGCGAGAAGGCCGAGGCCATCCGCCGTGCCCGCAAACTGGCACGCAAGAAGGCCCAGCGCGAAGGCGCTATCTGAGAAGCGGCTGGAACAGCTGGCGGGAGCGATCCCGCAAGGACGATCAACCCCCGAGGCTCCGCCGCGGGGGTTTTTCATTTTTGACGCCATCCTCCCGTAAGGTGGGCTTCAACCCACCCTGACCGGACGGTGGGTTGAAACCCACCTTACCCGGGCGGACTGCGCTTCAGCCGAATTTCGGCTGGCTGAGAAGGTAGCGGTCGATGATCGGCAGGGACGCCGCCCCGATGGCGCGGGCGTTGCGGCCGACCGAGGCTTCGATCACCACTGGATCCTCGATGCCTTGCGTGTCTATCTCGCGGATCGCCGCGCGGGTCTTCTCGACGATCCGGCTGCGCACCCAGGGCGGACAGTTCGCATCGACGAGAATCCGTTCGAAATCGATCACCGAGGCGACGGCGACGACCCCGATGGCGAGGTGTTGGGCCGTGTGCTCGATCCAGTCCTCAAGCGGTGCGCCAAACTCCGTCCAGTCGCAATCCGATTTCCAGATCGCCGCGGGATCGAGCCCTGCCGCTTCCAGCCGCCGTTCGAGAAGGTAGAGCGATGCAAGCTGGATCAGTTGTCGCGCCCCCCCTTCGGATGCGACCGGGATCGACCCGAAGGCGCCCGCATTGCCGGTGCGTCCGGTATAGACCGTGTCGTTCAGAACAACCCCACCGCCTATGAATGAACCGATGAAGAAATAGGCGTAGTCCGCGAATTCGCGCCCGCGGCCGAAGACATGTTCGGCCGTACAGGCGGCGATGGCGTCGTTCTGGACGATGACAGGCAGGCCGGTCACGTCCGCGACGGCGCCGGCAAGGTCGAAATCGCGCCACTGGATCATCTCGTCCTTCGGTGCGTTCACGACGTCGAGCCAGTTCCACAGTTCGAACGGCGCCGCCACACCTATGCCTGCCAGGCTGCTTTTCTGCTGCTCGGACAGGCCGCCGGTGAGGCGGGCGAAACCGTCGACCAGGAACGCCATGATTGTGGCGGGCGTTGGATAGGGATAGGTCCGCTTCACATAACCCCGCGTGGTCCCGGCGATATCTATCAGGACGAGATCGGCGCTCTTGCGCCCGATATTGAGACCCAGCGACAAGACCCCGTCGGGATTGAGCGCAAGCGGGATCGACGGTTTTCCGACCTTGCCGCGAATGGGCTCACCCCGGATCAGGAGTCCGTCCTTCTCCAGCGCGCGGATGATGATCGACACGGTCTGAGCCGACAGGTTCGAACGGCGGGCGATATCGGCGCTCGGGAGGCCGCCGTGCCGCTGGATCAACGACAGGACAAGCCGTTCGTTATGGTCGCGAATCCCGGATTGGTTCGCGCCCCCCATGGGGTCGCGGATCGAGATCGCATCAACGTTATCGGCCATGTCCATTACCTTCATCATGGTATGACTATGCCCCTCCACATTAATAAATCAAGTTTATTTATTTATTGACAGCGCAGGGCGACTCGGATCATATCGCGGCAAGGACGGGGATATCTCCCCTGTCCGGCATTCGACGGGGGTAGATGTTCGCCCCATGTTCGACGTCAGGGAGGACGACATGACTAAACTCTTTTCCACCGCCGCGCTCGCAGCTCTGGCGATGGGCTTTGCCTCGGCCGCTTCGGCCGAGAGCGCGTGCCTGATTACCAAGACCGATACCAACCCGTTCTTCGTGAAGATGAAGGAAGGCGCCACCGCCAAGGCCAACGAACTCGGAATCGAGCTCAAGGCCTATGCCGGCAAGGTCGACGGCGACAGCGAAAGCCAGGTCGCGGCGATCGAGACCTGCATCGCGGACGGCGCCAAGGGCATCCTGCTGACGGCATCCGACACAAAGGGCATCGTCCCGGCGGTGCAGAAGGCGCGCGAGGCGGGCCTTCTGGTGATCGCGCTCGACACTCCGCTCGACCCGATCGACTCGGCCGACGCGACCTTCGCCACCGACAACTTCCTCGCCGGCGAGCTGATCGGCAAATGGGCCGCCGCCGCGCTCGGCGATGCGGCCGCGGATGCGAAGATCGCCATGCTCGACCTCGATGTCAGCCAGCCGACCGTTGACGTCCTGCGCGACCAGGGCTTCCTCACCGGCTTCGGCATCGACGTGAAGGACCCCGGCAAGTGGGGCGACGAGGAGGACCCGCGCATCGTCGGCAACGACCTGACACAGGGCAACGAGGAAGGCGGCCGCAAGGCGATGGAGAGCCTTCTGGCCAAG
The DNA here is from genome assembly GCA_050289105.1 of Paracoccaceae bacterium. GTDB lineage: Bacteria > Pseudomonadota > Alphaproteobacteria > Rhodobacterales > Rhodobacteraceae > Albidovulum. The sequence goes on from JBNKFC010000056.1 coordinate 2,349, forward strand.
GATCCGATGATCAACGTCGTCTACACGATCAACGAACCCGCCGCCGCTGGCGCCTATGAGGCACTGAAGGCGATCGGGCGCGAGAAGGACGTGCTGATCGTCTCGGTCGACGGCGGCTGCCCCGGCGTTGCGAACGTCAAGGACGGCGTCATCGGCGCGACCTCGCAGCAATACCCCCTCCTGATGGCCTCGCTCGGCATCGAGGCGATCGCTGCCTGGGCCAAGGACGGATCGAAACCGGCGCCCACCGAAGGCAAGGACTTCTTCGACACCGGCGTGGCGCTTGTGACGGACAAGCCGGTCGCGGGCGTGGAGTCGATCGACACGGCCAAGGGCACGGAACTTTGCTGGGGCTGACCCCCGGCATTGATCGAAAAACGTCCTAGGGACAGAATGAAGCTCGGGGGCGGTGGCAACGCCGCCCCCAGTCGCATCCGGGGGAACCAGAATGGCAAGTGAAACCGGCAGCGCCGCACAAGGCTACGAAGCGGCTATACAAGGCAGTCCAGAGGCGGTGGCGGAATTCTCGGCGCGTCACTCCGGCGTGCAGCGGTTCCAGCACCTCCTGCATCAGACGCCGTCGCTCGTGCCGCTCATCGTGCTTCTCGCTGCGATCGCGATCTTCGCCGTGGCGCTCGGGGGCAAGTTCTTTGCTCCCTTCACCCTCACGCTGATTCTGCAGCAGGTGGCGATCACCGGCATCGTCGGCGCGGCCCAGAGCCTCGTGGTCCTGACCGCCGGCATCGACCTCAGCGTCGGGGCGATCATGGTGCTCTCCTCGGTCGTCATGGGCCAGTTCACCTTCCGCTACGGGCTGCCGCCGGCCTTCGCGATCCTGTGCGGCTTCGGCTGCGGGGCGCTCATGGGCTTCATCAACGGCACGCTGGTCGCGCGGATGAAATTGCCGCCCTTCATCGTGACCTTGGGCATGTGGCAGATCGTTCTGGCCACCAACTTCCTCTATTCCGCCAATGAGACGATCCGCAGCCAGGACATCCAGACCGACGCGCCGATCCTGCAATTCTTCGGCGAAAGTTTCCGGCTCGGCGGCGCGGTCTTCACCTATGGCGTCGTCGCGATGCTCCTGCTCGTCGTCGGCCTTGCCTATATCCTGCGTCACACCGCCTGGGGGCGCCATGTCTACGCAGTCGGCGACGACCCCGAGGCGGCGGAACTGTCGGGCGTTCAGGTGAAGCGCACCCTCGTCACTGTCTACACCCTGTCAGGCCTGATTTGCGCGCTCGCGGGCTGGGTGCTGATCGGCCGGCTTGGCTCGGTTTCGCCCACAGCCGGACAGTTCGCGAATATCGAAAGCATCACGGCGGTTGTGATCGGCGGCATTTCGCTCTTCGGCGGGCGCGGCTCGATCCTCGGCATGATGTTCGGGGCGCTCATCGTCGGGGTCTTCTCGCTCGGGCTGAAGATGCTCGGCACCGACCCGCAATGGACCTATCTCCTCATCGGCGTGCTTATCATCGGTGCCGTCGCGGTGGACCAATGGATTAGAAAGTTGGCTGCGTGATGGAACCGATCCTCAAGGCCCGGGGCCTCGTCAAGCGCTACGGTCGCGTCACGGCTCTCGATCACTGCGACTTCGACCTCTATCCGGGTGAAATCCTCGCGGTGATCGGCGACAACGGTGCCGGCAAGTCGACGCTGATCAAGGCAATCTCGGGCGCGGTCCAGCCCGACGAAGGCACCGTCACCCTCGATGGGCGCGAGGTGCACTTCTCCTCGCCGCTCGACGCGCGCGAGGCGGGGATCGAGACGGTCTACCAGAACCTCGCCCTCTCCCCCGCACTCTCCATCGCCGACAACATGTTCCTTGGGCGTGAGATCAGGAAGCCCGGCCTCATGGGCAGCCTCTTCCGCAAGCTCGACCGGGCCGAGATGGAGCGGCGGGCACGCGAGAAGCTGACCGAGCTTGGCCTGATGACGATCCAGAATATCGGCCAGGCGGTGGAGACGCTGTCGGGCGGCCAGCGCCAGGGGGTTGCCGTGGCCCGCGCCGCCGCCTTCGGCTCCAAGGTCGTGATCATGGACGAACCGACGGCGGCACTTGGCGTCAAGGAAAGCCGCCGGGTGCTGGAACTGATCCTCGACGTGAAGGCGCGGGGCCTGCCGATCGTGCTCATCAGCCACAACATGCCACACGTCTTCGAGGTCGCCGACCGCATCCATATCCACAGGCTCGGCAAGCGGCTCTGCGTGATCAACCCCAAGGACTACACTATGTCCGACGCGGTGGCCTTCATGACCGGCGCCAAGGAAGCACCGTCGGAAACGCTGGTTCCCGCCTGAGGCCCGGCATTCGCCGACGACAGGCTTCCCGCGCATCCAATCGCGGGTTATGACGGCAAAAAGCCAGGAGCCTGCCGATGCAAACCCTGTCCCGCCGCGCCGCGCTGGCGCTTCTCGCTGCCGGCCTCGCGGCCTGTGGGCGGCGCGAACGCGAGCGTGAACGCACCCGCACCCGTGCCGCCGGCCCGGCAGAGATCAACCGGCTGATCGCCAAACATGCCCGTGCCTACGACGTGCCCGAAGATCTCGTGCACCGCATCGTGCAGCGGGAGAGCGGATACAACCCCTTGGCGCGCAACGGGCCCTATTACGGCCTGATGCAGATCCTGCCGCAGACGGCGGCGACGATGGGTTACCGCGGCGCGCCCGAAGGGCTCCTCGATGCCGACACGAACCTGCGCTACGCGGTCAAATACCTGCGCGGAGCATGGATCGTCGCCAACGGCAACCGCGACCGGGCGGTGATGTGGTATTCCAAGGGCTATTACTACGAGGCCAAGCGGCGCGGACTTCTGGAAGAGACCGGGCTTCGCAGCTGAAGGAAAGCGGCGATGGAAGCGATCCTGAAGCTCTTCACCTACATCGCCGCGATCAACGTCTTCACCTACGCGGTCTTCGCGATCGACAAGCGGCAGGCGGAAAGTGCGGGCCGGCGCATTCCGGAGGCGACGCTTCTGCAGCTCGCATTGGTCGGTGGCAGCATCGGCACCAAACTCGTTGAGCGGCGGCTGCGGCACAAGACCCGCAAGGAACCGTTCCGCACCCGATTGAACATGATCGCCACGTTCCATGCCGCGATCTGGCTGGCGCTGATGGTGCCCTCGGTCCGCGCGTCCGCTTTTGAGGCGATCACCGACATCACGAGGGCCTTCGCCGACGCCGCCCCCTTTAAGTCGGAGACCGAGCGCGTCCTGCCGCGCCGCTTCGGGCCGGGAAGCCACGGGATGCACATCCCCTGAACGCTATGCAGGCCGAAACCCGCGCGGGGCACGGCCCGGCCACCGTCACGCGGGCACCGGCCTCCCTCACACCGGGATCGCCGTCGTTTGGCGTACGGTCCTGAGCGCGAACGAGGAATGCATCTGCGCCACTCCCGGCAGACGGGCGAGGTATTGCCTGTGGATGCGGGCGAAATCCTCGGTATCAACGGCGATCACCTTCAAAAGGTAATCCGCCGACCCGGCCATCAGGTGGCATTCGAGGATATCGGGCACCAGCGTCACCGCCTTCTCGAACGCATCCAGCACTTCGTCCGCCTGCCCCGACAGCGTGATCTCGACGAAGACCGTCGTCGGGCGCTTCATCTTGCGGGCATTCAGAAGCGCAACGAAACCGTCGATATAGCCCTCTTCCTCCAACCGCTGCACGCGCCTGTGGCAGGCCGACGGAGAGAGGTTTACCCGCTCGGAAAGCTCCGCATTGGTGACTCGCCCCTGCTTCTGCAAGACACCCAGTATGCGCCGGTCTGTCGCGTCGAGTTCCATATCTGCGCAACTTTCTTCGAAACTATAGCCATTTCTTAGAAGATACCACGTAAGCCATATCAAAAGCGCGGCGAAATCTCAAAGCAATTTCAAGGCACCTGAGTCAGGATCACACGCACAATTCTTTCGGGAGAGAGCCATGAAGATCGGATGCCCAAAGGAGATCAAGCCGCAGGAATTCCGCGTCGGCATGACTCCGGCCGCCGCGCAGGAAGCGGTCAACAACGGCCACGAGGTCTATATCGAAACCAAAGCCGGGGTGGGCGCGGGCTTCGCCGACGCGGACTACACCGCCGTTGGGGCAAAGATCCTCGCCACGGCGAAGGACGTCTTCGCCAGCGCGGACATGATCGTCAAGGTGAAGGAACCCCAGCCGGGTGAGCGCAAGATGCTGCGTGAGGGCCAGATCCTCTTCACCTATCTCCACCTCGCGCCCGATCCGGAGCAGACCAAGGACCTTATCGCGTCCGGCGCCACCTGCATCGCCTACGAAACCGTGACCGACCGTTCGGGCGGCCTGCCGCTTCTAGCGCCCATGTCCGAGGTCGCTGGGCGGCTCGCGCCGCAGGTCGGCGCCTGGACGCTGCAGAAAGCCAATGGCGGCCGCGGCGTCCTTCTCGGCGGCGTCCCCGGCGTCGGACCGGCGCGGGTCATCGTGATCGGCGGCGGCGTCGTGGGTACACATGCGGCCAAGATCGCGGCCGGGATGGGCGCGGATGTCACCGTGCTCGACCGCTCGCTGCCGCGCCTTCGCTACCTTGACGACGTGTTCGGCGGCCTCTTCAAGACCGGCTATTCCTCGGCCGGTCTTCTGGCAGAACTGCTGCCCCAGGCCGACATGGTGATCGGGGCGGTGCTGATCCCCGGCGCGGCCGCGCCCAAGCTGATCTCGCGCAAGCAGCTGTCGGCCATGAAGCCGGGCGCAGCGCTCGTCGACGTCGCGATCGATCAGGGCGGCTGCTTCGAGACATCGAAGGCCACGACGCATCAGGACCCGATCTACGAGGTCGACGGCATCATGCACTACTGCGTGGCCAACATGCCGGGCGCGGTGGCGCGCACCTCGACGATCGCGCTTGGCAACGCGACGATGCCCTTCATGCTGGCGCTTGCGAATAAGGGCTGGAAGAAAGCCTGCGCCGACGATCCGCACCTTCTGAACGGGCTCAACGTCCATGCCGGCAAACTGACCTATGCCGCCGTGGGCGAGGCGCTTGACCTGCCGGTCATCTCCGCCGCGGACGCGCTCAAGCTCTGAGCCTCTGACGCAGACGAAAAACCGCCGCGTCGGGCATCCCGGCGCGGCGGTTTCCGTTGCAGGGGACC
>JBNKFC010000057.1:0-13994 GCA_050289105.1 Paracoccaceae bacterium
CGCGGCCTCCGGCCCGATCCCGTCCGGGACCGCGGAGGGGGCCGCCTCCGACGCGGCCGAGGCCCCGTTCATCGCCCTCGACGACATCCCCGACCTCGACGCGGAAGCGGACGGGGCGGCCGAGCCCGCCCCGACCTTCTCGTCCCGCCGCATGGGTGATCCGCCGCCCTCGGAGCCAGCCGAGGGCCGCGCCGAAAGCCGGATCCATCTTCTCGCCGACCCGATCACGGCCGTTGCGGCCCTGCCGAGGCTGGGCCCGGCGGTCGAGGTCGAAGAGGCCGGCATCACGGCCCCCGTCCTGCAGATCCCGACCGGCCCGCAGCACGAGGACGAGGCAGCCTCCGGCGGCGCGCGGCGCCCCCGCTCTGGGCTTGGACGGGCGCTGATGAACGCGCTGCCCGAGGCAAAGCACGGCACTCAGGCCCAGCAACGGGCGCGCCGCCCTGTGCCTGTGGCCGAAGCACCGACCGAGCCTGGCGTCTTCGGGGCGACCCGCGCGACGCGGGCCGCGGCGACGTCGCGGCGACGGCTCGGGTTGATCCTCGCCGCGATCGTCGTGCTCCTGGCGTTGGCGACGGCCCTCTGGTGGGCCTGGTTCTCCGCCGCTCCGGAGCCAAGCGCCGAAGTTCCGGCCGAAGCCCCGGCGCTGGCGCAGACGCCCGCCCCGCTTGGCGTGCCGGCGCGTGACGGCTCCGACGTCGCGGCCGCAGCCCCGGGGGCCGAAACCGCGCCGGGAGAAGTGCAAACCGCGACCGCCGCCCTTCCCGTCGCCACCCCCGACGCGGCGCCCTCCGCGCCCGAGGCCGCGCCTCCGCCGGCGCCGCTTCCCGACCCGGTCGAAACGGCCAAAGCCGAACCGCAAGCCGATCCCGGCCCGGCAGCCCCCGACCCCACCACGCTCTGGGATGCGGCGCCTGCCACCGCGGCGATCCCTGAAGTCGACGCCCCGGGCGCGCCCGTCGTCGCGGCCGCCGCCCCGATCCCTGCGGCCCCGGTCGCCGAAATCACGCCCCTGCCTTCGCCCGACGCGGATACGGCCGACGCGCGACCGGCCCCGCAGCCGCCGCCGCCCCCCTTTGGCACCGAGATCGAGTTCGGTCCCGACGGCTTGATCCTTGCCACACCCGACGGGGTCGTGACCCCGGGGGGCTTTACCCTCATCTCCGGGAAGCCGCCGGTCGTTCCGGCCCCCGCGCCGCGCCCCGAATCAACGCCGGATGCGCCCGCAGACCAGTCCGGCGACGCCACTGGCACCGTGACGCCTGCCCCCGGGACCGAGCCGGACGCCGCCGACGGGGCCGTGGCCGAGGCGATGGCCGCCCCTGCCCCAGTCAATCCCGCCCATGCCGCGCTGAAGCCGCGCGCGCGCCCCGCGGCCGTCGTACAGCGGGCCGAGGCCGCCCGCGCCCAGGCCGCCGCCATCGCGTCCGCGGCCGAAGCCGCCGCCCGGGCAGAGGCCGAGGCGCTCGCCTCCGCGTCGTCGCAGGCCGTCGCCTCGTCGCGCCGCCCGGCAGCGCGGCCCGCGGGCCTCTCCAAGGCCGTCGAGGCGGCCGTCGCGGCAGCCGTGAACGAAGCGGTGACGAGCGCCGTGGCCGAGGCCGCCTCCCAAGCCACCGCCGTAGCCCCCGCGCCCGAACCGGCGCCCAGCGCCGCGCCGGAAGAGATCGACGAACCGGAACCGACCAAGCCCGCCCCGAACATCCCGACCTCGGTCACCGTGTCCAAGCAGGCGACGGTCAAGAACGCGATCGACCTCGGCGATATCAACCTGATCGGTGTCTTCGGCTCCTCGGCCAATCGACGGGCGCTCGTGCGGATGCCGACAGGGCGGTTGATCAAGGTGAAGGTCGGGGATCGGCTCGACGGTGGCAAGGTCGCGGCGATCGGCGACAGCGAGCTGATCTACGTGAAGAACGGGCGCAACTACACGCTGAAGATCGTGGACAAGGGCTAGCCCCTCCGGCGCAATGCGACGCGGACGTCCTTGGTTTCGGCGTGCAAGGGGCGCGCAGACCCTCTGGCGCGCCACCCGTGCGCATCTGCGGCGATCTTACCGCATCCGGTTCGCCATTGTTGCGCCCCTGAAACAGGGAGTTGATGTGCATATGCGCGTTTCCCGCATTATTCTGAAGATACATGCACGATTCCCGCACCCCTCTCGATGAAACCGACGCGCGGCTTCTGGCCGCGCTGCAAAGCAATGCGCATCTGACCTCGCAGGAGCTCGGCGACGCTTTGAACCTGTCGCCCAGCCAGGCTGGACGGCGTCGCCAGCGGCTGGAGGCAGAGGGGCTGATCACCGGCTATTCCGCCCGCCTCGATCCGCTCCGGCTCGGCCTTGCGGTCCAGGCCTTCATCCAGGTCGAGATGACCCGCGGCGACGCCGAGACGACAGAAACCTTTTCGCGCTTGGTCGCGACCCGGCCCGAGATCACAAGTGCGTGGACACTGACCGGCGAAGCAGACCACCTGCTCCGTGTCTATTGCGAAGACCTTGCAAGCCTGAACACATTGATCCACGAGGTCCTTCTGGCGCATCCCGCGGTGGCGCGCGCGCGGTGTCAGATCGTCATGGACCAATTCAAACCCGACGCCCCGTTGCCGACATGAAAGAATAGATGGAAAGCTTTCTGTACCAGGCCTCGCTTTACCTGATCGCCGTGGTGCTCGCGGTGCCGATCGCATCGCGGCTCGGGCTCGGCTCGGTCCTGGGCTATCTGGTTGCCGGGATCCTGATCGGCCCGGTTTTCGGGCTGGTCGGGTCGGAAACCAAGGACTTGCAGCACTTCGCCGAGTTCGGCGTCGTGATGATGCTTTTCCTCATCGGGCTGGAGCTGGAGCCGAAGGCGCTCTGGGCGATGCGCGACCGGCTTCTGGGCCTTGGCGGATTGCAGATCGTGGTCACGACGCTCGTGGTGACGCTTTGCGTGCTGGCGCTCGGCTATTCCTGGCGCATCGCGCTGACGCTCGGGGTGATCCTGTCGCTGTCGTCGACTGCCATCGTGTTGCAGACGCTGTCGGAAAAGCGGCTGATGCCGACGGCGGGTGGGCGCAGCGCCTTCTCGGTCCTCCTGATGCAGGATATCGCGGTCATCCCGATCCTCGCGTTCCTGCCGCTCCTGGCACTGCCCGGCGCCCGTGCGCTGGCAAAGGCCCAGGCGACCGAAACCCATGCCACGCTGAGCTTCCTGCAGGAGCTGCCCCCCTGGGGCGTGACCCTCGTCACCCTTGGCGCCGTCGCGGCCGTGGCTCTGGCCGGGCAATACCTCGTCCGCCCGCTCTATACCTTCGTTCACCGGGCACGCCTGCGCGAAGTCAACACCGCTCTGGCGCTGATGATCGTCGTCACTATCGCCGCGCTGATGCTGCTTGTCGGCCTCTCCCCCGCACTTGGGGCCTTCCTTGCCGGGGTTGTGCTGGCAAGCTCCGAGTTCAAGCACGAGATCGAGGCCGACATCGCCCCCTTCAAGGGCCTCCTCCTCGGGCTCTTCTTCATCACCGTCGGCGCCGGGATCGATGTCGAGGTCTTCCTTCAGCAGCCCTTCACGCTGCTCGGCCTGACGCTCGGGCTCATGGTGGCCAAGGGCGGCGTCCTTTACGCGCTCGGCCTTCTTTTCAAGCTCCAGGGGCGCAACCAGTGGCTTTTCACCCTCGGGCTCGCCCAGGCGGGTGAATTCGGCTTCGTGCTGACCGCGTTCTCCCTCAAGCAGCTCATCCTGCCCGACGCGCTGGCGCAGTCGCTCCTCATGGTGATCGCGCTCTCGATGTTCCTCACCCCGCTCTTCTTCATCCTGCACGACGTCCTCGCCAAGCGGATGAAGGAGGAAGGCGAGGCCGACCAGGCGGACGAGATCGACGAACAGCAGCCGATCATCATCGCGGGGGTCGGCCGCTTCGGCCAGGTGGTGAACAGGATGGTGACGATGTCGGGCTTCCGCACCACCATGCTCGACCACGATCTGAAGGTGATCCAGCTCCTCAGGAAGTTCGGTTTCAAGGGCTATGTCGGCGACCCGACCCGGCCCGAGCTTCTCCGCGCGGCGGGGCTTTCGGAGGCGCGCGTGCTCGTCGTCTGTCTCGACGACCGCGCTGCGGCTACCCGCCTTGTCGCCTATGCCCGGCGCCAGCGTGACGACCTCCACATCGTCGCCCGCGCCCGCGACCGCGAGCACGTGTTCGAGCTCTACCGCGCCGGGGCCGACGACATCGTCCGCGAATACTTCGATTCGAGCCTCAGGGCCGCGCGCTATGTGTTGGAGAACGTGGGGCTTTCCGACTACGAGGCGGCCGAGATGGAAAAGGTGTTCTTCAAGCTCGACCGCGCGGCGGTGCGCGAACTGGCCAATGTCTGGAAACCCGACGTCCCGACCGAGCAGAATGCCGAATACATCGCCCGCGCCCGCGCGCTGAACCGCGAGCTGGAAGTGGCGCTCCTCGGCCGGTTTTCGCAGGTCAAGGCCGGTGGAAAAACCGCTGCAAAACCCGATCCGAAGGCGGAGTCAAAGGCCGAGGACGACACCGCGTCAGGGTGAGCGGCCTGCTTACTGACCGGCGGGCGCTTCGGGGGGAAGGCGCCCGAACCAGTCGATGTCGCGCAAGGTGAACGTCCCGGAGAGCAGCACGCTGGCAATCACCGACCAGAGCACCACGGTGACCATCGTCGTCGCCACGACCTTGCGCTTCAGTTTGATGTTGGCAGGCGCGCCGGCAGGCGTTCCGGGCACGATTTCGCCCGCCTCGGCCTGGCTTTCCGGCCGGATCTGCAAGGCGATGAAGAAGGTCAGGAACCAGATCACCGCGAACAGGACAATACCACCGGTCAAGTTCATCAGACCTGCTCCAGTTCCACCAGACAACCGTTGAAATCCTTCGGGTGCAGGAACAGCACCGGCTTTCCGTGCGCGCCGATCTTCGGCTCTCCGGTCCCCAGCACCCGCGCCCCTTGCGCCTTCAGCTTGTCGCGCGCGGCGAGGATATCCTCCACCTCGTAACAGATGTGGTGGATGCCGCCCGCGGGATTCTTGTCAAGAAAGCCCTGGATCGGGGAGTTCTCGCCCAAGGGATAGAGGAGCTCGATCTTGGTGTTCGGCAGTTCGATGAAGACGACCGTGACACCGTGGTCAGGCTCATCCTGCGGCGCGCCGACCTTGGCGCCCAAAGTGTCGCGATACTGCGCGGCGGCGGCGTCAAGGTCCGGCACTGCGATGGCGACATGGTTCAGGCGTCCGATCATGGTTTCCCCCGGTGGTTGCGCTCGGCCCGGTTATGAGGCGACGGCGGCGGCGGCGCAAGCGCGCGCTTGGCCGCAGGCGGCTTTACGCTCCGTTAGGTAATGCCTGTCTTACTCGCGGCCAAGACACCGGCCCAGAACGACGACAGGAGGCGATGCAATGGCCGACGACCTGACTGATTTCCTCGCGACCCGCGAACCGACCGCCCAGCGCCCGCTTCTGGGGCTGACGGTGCTCGTGGTCGAAGACAGCCGCTTCGCCTGCGAGGCGATGCGGCTTCTCTGCCTGCGCTCCGGCGCGCGGATCCGGCGGGCCGATTGCCTCGCCTCGGCACGGCGCCACCTGATGGCCTACCGGCCGACCGTGGTGATCGTCGATCTCGGCCTGCCGGACGGGTCGGGGCTCGACCTCATCCGCGAGGTTGCGAGTCGCTGCCCGAGGGTGCCGGCCCTTCTGGGGACGAGCGGCGATGCAGGCGCCGAGGGGGCGGTGCTCGCGGCCGGGGCGGACGGCTTCCTCGCCAAACCGATCGAGAGCCTTTCGGCGTTCCAGGGCGCCATACTGGCCGCCCTTCCAAGCACGCCGCGCCCGGTCACGCCGGGTCTCGGCGAGGCGGCGGAAGACCGGGTGACCCCCGATCCCTTGGCCCTGCGCGACGATCTCGCCCACGCGGCCGATATGCTCGGGCACCGCCCGGCGGGGCAAGAGCTGGATTATCTCGCGCAGTTCCTGTCCGGCGTCGCCCGCTCGGCCCACGACGCGCCCTTGCAGGCGGCGGCCGAGGCGCTGGCGCGCGAACGCCTCGCCGGGCGCGGGACGGGAATGCCGGTGTCGCGGATCAGCGGGCTCGTGCGCGAGCGGCTGGCGGCTGGGACCGCCTTCTGATGGGTGCGATGTACGACCGGGTTTCGGCCGCTGCCGCGGCCGATCCGCGCGGCCCTGCGGGCCGCGACCTAGGCGAAGGCCGGATCGCGCGAGACGAGGATGGGCCGGGTAAGATCGGAAAGGGAGCGGCGCTGGCGGCCCTCGACGTCGAAATTCGCCGGGTCGAGCCAGGTTTCGTAGGCCGCCTTCAACGCCGGCCAGTCACTGTCGATCGCCGCGAACCAGGTCGTGTCGCGGTTGCGTCCCTTGACGACGGTCGCTTGCCGGAACGTGCCCTCGTGGCTGAAGCCGAAGCGCTCGGCTGCCCGGCGCGAGCCGAGATTGAGGGCGTTGCACTTCCATTCGTAACGGCGGTAACCGGCGGCAAAGGCCCAGCCCATCATCAGGAACATCGCCTCGGTCGCGGCGCGGCTCTTCTGGAGCCGGGGGGCGAAGTTGATGTGGCCAACCTCGATCGAGCCGGCAGTCGGGTCGATGCGCAGGTAGCTCGCGACGCCGCCGGCGCGGCCGGTCTCGCGGTCAATGAGGGCCACGAACCAGGGATCGTCCCGCCCGGCCATCCCGTCGGCCCAGGCGCGGTAGTCGGCGAGGCTGGCGAAGGGACCATAGGGCATGAAGTCCCAGATCGCGTCGCTCTCACGGTTGGCCTCGTGGAGATCGGCGGCATGGCGCGCCGGATCGAGCCGCTCGAGCCGCACATAGCGCCCCTCCAGCCGCTCCCAGTCCGGCCGCCGCGGCGGCACCCAGCCCGGAACGGGCTTGCCCAGCCTCTGATCCTCGTCGCTCACCCCGGCCTCCCCACTCATGCTGCCCGTATCATAGGACCGGGCGCGACGGCGACAAGGCCCGGAGCGTCGCCAAATGGGTCCGGAAATGCCGCGGAGCCGACCCGGCCTTTCCGCATTCCTGCCGCAATCCGGATCGAGATTCAGGGGCAGAGTTTCAAGATTTTCCGCTGCCAAGGGGATGAGATCATGGCGAAGAACATCATTCGCATCGCGACCAACGAAAAGCTGACCCGCGTCGCCCACTGGACTGTGTTCAGCATCGGCCTTCTGTCGCTGACCTTCTCGATCGCCGCGACCGCCGCCTCGGCGCTCTGAAATCCAGACAGAATCTGAACGGAAAGGCCGCGCGGAGCGATCTCCACGCGGCCTTCTCTTTTCAGGCGTCCGTCATTCCGCCCGCGCCCCTCTCCTCCGGCGCCGCCGGACAAAGTCCGGCCTGACGCTTCGGACAGGCAGCGCAACCTGTTCCCGCCGCCCTCAACACAGCACCTGCTCCATCCGGTCCCAGTCGCCGTAGCGCCAGGGCTCACCCATGATCGAGGCGAAGAGCCCGTCGAAGACCTCCTCGGGCATCGCCTGCCGCATGCCGGTAACCATCTCGATCCGCTCCGGCCGCGACGCCGCGCCGAGCATGTACCGGCCGAAATGCGCCATCTTCACCGGTGCGATATTGGCTACGATGCTGTGCTCGATCGCGTCGATCTCCTCACCCGAGAAGTTGGCGGCGATGAGCGGCATCAGTTCCGTTTCCTCTTCGTGCATGTGCGACAGGTCGTCCGCGACGAACAGCGCGAAACGCTGGTAGAGCCGGCGCAGTTTCGCGGGGCGGTCCGCGCCCGCCATCGCCACCTCGTCGGTCAGCCGGCGAAGCTCCGCGAAGGCTTCAAGGTGATGGTCGTGGTCCTCGCCCTGATGGTCGGAACCGCCCGGAATACGCGCCTCCACGACCGTGTGGATCTTGTCGTTCTCATGGGTCAGGTGCGAGAGGCTCAGATCGAGATGCGCCGCAAGCTGGCCAAGCACAGTCATCAGGCTAGCCTCGTCACTGGCATCCGCCTGGCCGAGCGCGATCAGCATGCGCGCATTTGCCAGACGGATGCCCTTGTGGACCGCGTAATACAGGTCCTTCGTGACGACCGGCTCAAATTTCGTTTTGGCGTTCATTTTCTGTCTCCATTCATTGGTACGCAAACGAAGTTTTCAATGGAGACCCAGATACAGCGCTTCGCTTTGTCCGAAAATGCCGCCATACTGGTTTCACTCTCTGATGTTTTCGGACAATCAATGGACCACTTACGCTCGATGCGCGTCTTCGTCAGGGTTGCCGAACTTGGCAGCCTGACCGCCGCCTCCCTCGACCTCGGCCTCGCGCGCGGTGCCGCCTCGGCGATCGTCGCGGAGCTTGAACGTTATCTCGGCGTGCAGCTTCTCGAACGAACGACCAGGAAGATCCGGCTGACCGAGGAAGGCAGCCGCTACATCGAACGGGCGCGCGGCATCCTCGACGACATCGCCGAACTCGAAGACGAGGTCGGACAGTCCGAGCGCCGCCCGCACGGCCTTCTCCGGGTCCAGATCCCGCCGGGTCTCACGCGGCTTGTCGTGGCGCCCGCGATGCCCGGCTTCATCGCGCAATATCCCGGAATCGAGGTCCAGATCCTGTCGCGGTCCGACCTGCCGGATTTCGTCGGCCTTCGCCTCGACGCCGCGCTGGTCGTCGGTCCGATGCCGGAGCTTGATGTCGTGGCGCGATCGCTCGGCCATCTTCCGGCGCTGACCGTGGCCGCACCCGCCTACCTCGCACGGCGGGGCGTGCCGCGCGTTCCCGCCGATGTTGCAGACCACAGCTGCATCCGGACGATCTCCACCTCGACCGGCAACCCGGTCGTCTGGCGCTTTCGCGAGAACGGAAAGGACACGCGGATCATGGTCCCCGGCCCCCTCGCTTTCGAATCCCCCGAAGCGGCCGTCGCGGCGGCGCGGCGCGGCGGCGGCATCCTCCAGATCGGCAGCTACCTCGTCTATGACGACATCCGCGCGGGCAGCCTCGTGACGGTTCTCGACGGCTATCGCCCGGAAGGCCCGACGCTACAGATCGTCCACCCGCGCCACCGCCGAAAACCGAGGCGTCTCAAGGTGTTCGAGGACTTCCTCTTCGACCTCAATCAGCGCGTCCGCACGCGCTGGAACATCCGCGACACGAAAAGCCCCGGGCCGGGCCGGGCCGTCACTCCTTCGGAATGACGCGCAGCCGCAACTCGCGAAGCTGCTCGTTCATCGGCTCCGACGGCGCGCCCATCATCAGGTCCTCGGCGCGCTGGTTCATCGGGAACATGATGACCTCGCGGATGTTCTGTTCGTCCGCCAGAAGCATGACGATCCGGTCGATCCCGGCGGCGCAGCCGCCGTGCGGCGGGGCGCCGTACTTGAACGCCTTGACCATGCCGCCGAAGCGTTTCTCGACCTCGTCGCGGCCATAGCCGGCAAGCTCGAAGGCCTTGAACATGATCTCCGGCTTGTGGTTCCGGATCGCGCCCGAGACGAGTTCATAGCCGTTGCAGGCAAGGTCGTACTGGTAGCCGAGCACCTTCAGCGGGTCGCCCGACAGCGCCTCCATTCCGCCCTGCGGCATCGAGAAGGGGTTGTGGCTGAAGTCGATCTTGCCCTCGTCGTCCTTCTCGTACATCGGGAAATCGACGATCCAGGCGAACCGGAAGGCGTTTTCCTCGGTCAGGCCCAGTTCGCGCCCGATCTCGTTGCGCGCCCGTCCTGCGACCGCCTCGAACTGATCCGGCCGGCCGCCAAGGAAGAAGGCCGCGTCGCCCTTGCCGAGCTTCAGCTGGTGGCGGATCGCCTCGGTGCGCTCCGGCCCGATGTTTTTCGCAAGCGGCCCGGCCGCTTCCATCCCCGACCCGTCCTCGGCCTCGCGCCAGAAAATATAGCCCATGCCGGGCAGACCTTCCTTCTGCGCGAAGGCATTCATCCGGTCGCAGAACTTGCGGCTGCCGCCGCCCGGCGCCGGGATCGCGCGGATCTCGGTGCCCTCGTTCTCGAGAAGTTTTGCGAAGATCGCGAAGCCGGAGCCGGCGAAATGTTCGCTGACGCGCTGCATCTTGATCGGGTTCCTGAGGTCGGGCTTGTCGGTGCCGTACCAGAGCGCGGCGTCCGCATAGGAAATCCGCGGCCAGACGGCATCGACCTTATGGCCCCCGCCGAATTCCTCGAAGATGCCCTGGATCACCGGCTGGATCGCGGTGAAGACATCCTCCTGCTCCACGAACGACATCTCGAGGTCGAGCTGGTAGAAGTCGGTGGGCGAGCGGTCGGCGCGCGGGTCCTCGTCGCGGAAACAGGGCGCGATCTGGAAATACTTGTCGAAGCCCGCGACCATGATCAGCTGCTTGAACTGCTGCGGCGCCTGCGGCAGCGCGTAGAACTTGCCGGGATGGAGCCGCGAGGGCACGAGGAAGTCGCGCGCGCCCTCGGGGCTGGAGGCCGTGATGATCGGCGTCTGGAACTCGGTGAAGCCCGCCTCCCACATCCGGTTGCGGATCGAGCGCACGACGTTCGAACGCAGCATCATGTTGCGGTGCAGCCCCTCGCGCCGAAGGTCGAGGAAGCGGTAGGTCAGGCGCGTCTCCTCCGGGTAGTCCTGCTCGCCGAAGACCGGCAGGGGCAGTTCTTCCGCGGGCCCGAGGACCTCAAGCGCGGTCACGTAGACCTCGATCTCGCCCGTCGGGATCTTCGGGTTGACGAGCGACGCATCGCGCGCCTTCACCCGGCCGTCGACGCGGATCACGGTCTCGGCCTTAAGCTTCTCGATCGCCGAAAAGGCCGGGCTGTCGCTGTCGGCCAGAACCTGCGTCATGCCGTAATGGTCGCGCAGGTCGATGAAGAGAACCCCGCCATGATCGCGCACCCGGTGCACCCACCCCGAGAGCCGCACGCTCTCGCCGGCATGGGACTTGTTCAGATCGGCGCAGGTATGGCTGCGATAGGCGTGCATCAGCATCCCCTTTCGAGAGGCGAATTCGGTTCGCGCCGATACACCGCGTCCCCACGGCGAAGTCAAGGCTGGGCGCAGTCGTAGGACGCGCCGAAAGCGCCGGCAATTGTCCACCCTGACGCCACATTGCCGCCAGAATGGCGGGAGAGAAGCAGATTCATGGACATTGCGCGCGCCCTTTCCCCCTCGGTCGCCGGGATCACGCCCGCGCGTGACCGTGCCCTGTCGGCTACCCTGCTGATCTTCTGGGCCGCCGTCACGCTCTGGCAGCAATGGGGCCAATGGGCCGAGGATCTGTCGGCCGTCTACATCGCCGGTTGGCTATGGCACAGCGGACAGGGGGTGTTGATCTATGACGCCCCGCCCGCCTTCTTCGGCGGAATCGCGGCCAGTTGGCATCCCGCCATGGAGGCGATGGGCATCGCCGACCAGAACAGTTTCGCCTATGTCTATCCTCCGATCTGGGCGGTCTTGACGGCATCGCTGACCGAAAGCCTGAGCGCGCAGGGCTTTTTCAACGCCGTTGCCGCGTTTCAGATCCCCGCCCTGGCGGCCTCGGTCTGGCTCGCGGGCCGGATCCTTAAGCCCGCGGCCATGCCCTGGTGGGTCTGGAGCGCGATCGGTCTCGTCACGCTCAACCTTTCGATCCAGTCGCACCTGGCAATCTGGCACAATCAGCCGACGATCACCGTCGGCTTCCTGATTCTGCTGGCCTTCGAGCGCCTGAACGCCGGGCGCCCCGTTGCTGCCGGGGCGGCGCTGGCGCTGGCCGCGGCGCTCAAGCTCACGCCCGCAGCCTATGTGCTAGTCTTTCTTCTCGACCGGCAGTGGCGCGCGACGGCGAGTTTTGCGCTGACCGGTGCCGCGCTCGCGCTGTTGTCCGTCGTGATGGCAGGCTGGCCCACGCATCTGGCTTTTCTCCAAAGCCTCGCGCTGGTCAAGGGCGTGGCATATCTCATCGCGATCAACACCTCGCTCCTTCCGGCGCTTTTGGCCGCGGGGTCCGCGCTTGGCCTGATGCCACCGGTGGATGCGGCGGCGACGCAGCATATCTACACCACCGTTCCCGGCTGGATCGGCCCCGCGATCTCGCTTGCCGCGCTGGCCGTCATCGCAGGTTTTGGCCGGGCGCTCGCGCGCATGCACGGCCCTGCCCGTCGCAGCACGGCGCTCTTCGCGCTTTCGATCGTTCTGGCGCTGTTCGGGCCACTTGGCTGGCTGCACTACTATGTGTTGCCGATGCTTCTTCTGCCGGGGCTTCTGGGGCTTTTGCCACGCCGCGCGGCGCTTCTCCTCATCGCGGTGGTCGGGCTACCCTCGCTTGCCATGGTCTTCGGCCAGATCGGCGTCCTGCCCTGGCCCGTCGCCAACTACACCTGGTTCATGTGCGCCGCCTGGCTCAGCGTTCTCGTGGCGCTTTTCCTGTCAGCCCGCCGCGGGCAGGTCTAAGTCCGCCTATCAGGGCTTGCGCCCGGTCCCGTCTCGACTATAACCCCGGACGATTTGCGCAAAGGGGTCCGGGGTCATGCCGAAAAGAACCGATATCAAGTCGATCATGATCATCGGAGCGGGTCCCATCGTCATCGGCCAGGCCTGCGAGTTCGACTATTCCGGGGCACAAGCCTGCAAGGCTTTGCGCGAGGAAGGCTACCGCGTCATCCTGGTGAACTCCAACCCCGCGACGATCATGACCGATCCCGGCATGGCGGATGCCACCTATATCGAGCCGATCACCCCCGAGATCGTCGCCAAGATCATAGAGAAGGAACGGCCCGACGCGCTCCTGCCGACGATGGGCGGGCAGACCGGCCTCAACACGTCTCTGGCCCTCGCAGACATGGGCGTTCTCGACAAGTTTAACGTTGAACTGATCGGCGCCAATCGGCAAGCCATTGAAATGGCGGAAGATCGCAAGCTCTTCCGCGAGGCGATGGACCGGATCGGGCTGGAAAACCCCAAGGCCACGATCATCGCCGCCCCGAAGAAGGAGAACGGCCGCTACGACATCAACGCGGGCGTCGCCGAGGCGATGAACGCGCTGGAAGAGATCGGCCTGCCCGCCATCATCCGCCCGGCCTTCACTCTCGGCGGCACCGGCGGCGGCGTCGCCTACAACCGCGACGATTACGAACGCATCTGCCGCTCCGGCCTCGACGCCTCGCCGATGGCGCAGATCCTCGTCGATGAATCGCTCCTCGGCTGGAAGGAGTATGAGATGGAGGTCGTCCGCGACAAGGCGGACAACGCGATCATCGTCTGCTCGATCGAGAACGTCGATCCGATGGGCGTGCATACCGGCGATTCGATCACCGTCGCCCCGGCGCTGACGCTCACCGACAAGGAATACCAGATCATGCGCAACGGCTCGATCGCCGTCCTGCGCGAGATCGGGGTGGAAACCGGCGGCTCCAACGTCCAGTGGGCGATCAACCCCAAGGACGGCCGCATGGTCGTGATCGAGATGAACCCGCGGGTGTCGCGCTCCTCGGCGCTGGCGTCGAAGGCCACCGGCTTCCCCATCGCCAAGATCGCCGCGAAACTCGCCGTCGGCTACACGCTCGACGAACTCGACAACGACATCACCAAGGTCACCCCGGCGAGCTTCGAGCCGACCATCGACTATGTCGTCACCAAAATCCCGCGCTTCGCCTTCGAGAAGTTCCCCGGCTCCAAGCCGGAACTCACCACCGCGATGAAATCGGTGGGCGAGGCGATGGCCATCGGCCGCACCATCCACGAGTCGCTGCAAAAAGCACTCGCCTCGATGGAGACAGGCCTCACCGGCTTCGACGAGATCGCCATCGAGGGCGCGCCGGACAAGGCCGCCGTCGTCAAGGCCATCTCGGTCCAGACCCCGGACCGCATGCGGCTCATCGCGCAGGCGATGCGGCATGGCCTGACAGATGACGAAATCCAACATGCGACGGCCTTCGACCCGTGGTTCCTGGCCCGGATTCGCGAGATTATCGAACAAGAAGCCGTAATCCGCAAAAACGGCCTGCCCGTCACCGAGGACGCTCTGCGCCGGCTCAAGATGATGGGCTTCACCGATGCCCGCCTCGCCAAGCTCACGGGGCGCGACGA
>JBNKFC010000058.1:0-2107 GCA_050289105.1 Paracoccaceae bacterium
CCGCACCACTTTCCCTCTCCCGTCGTCAGGACGTTCGATCGTTGGCAGGACCTGCCCGGCGGAGCGACCTCTCACGCCCACATCACGGTGGCGCCCTCAAGGCCCAGTGCTGACATCGGACGGCATCAAAGCTTGTCGAGAAGTGCCAAGAGACGCTCGTGTTCGCGGGGGCTGAGGTTCCGGGCAGTGCGGGCCGAGATTCGCGCGGCGATCGGCAGTGCCTCCCGAACGAAAGCTCGGCCGGCCTCGCTCAGCGAAATCTCGACGCGCCGTCGGTCCGTGGGGGAGGGTGTCGACTCGATCAAGCCCTTGCGCGCAAGCCGTTCCACCACGCCTTTCGTCGTCGCCGCATCCATCGCCACGAGCCGGCCAAGATGGTTCTGCGACAGCGTCCCCTCGTCGAGCAGCTTGGCCAGCACCGCGAACTGGCGCGGCGTGAGGTCCGCCATCTCGGCCGCAAAGATCTCCAGATGCCGTTGATTGGCAAGCCGGAGCTTGAAGCCGATCTGGTCCTCCAGCCGATATGTCGGATCTTCGCCCACGCGGGTTCTTTGCCTCCGTTTCCACGGTCCGGAAATCCTAGACGCTTGGCGCGGGATGACAAGCCTCGCGTCCCGCGCGGGCCTGTGCAAACGGATGAAAATTCGTTTGACAGCAAACAAAACTCGCCGCGTAATCGAGGGACGCATCTCCGCGCGGCGGTACGGGCCGGCGGCGGGCGGGAAAGGTGGGGGCGCGGTGTCGATACCGGCATGGAATCCGGCTGAGACGGAACGGGGCAGCCTGAGGCGGGTGATCGCGTGGCCGTCGCGGGACTGGGCCGGCAAGGTGCACGGACCCGACGGTCGGCTGCGGCTCAATCACGGCCCGATCGAGCTGATCTTCGATCTTGGCGGAGAGCCGGGCGAGGTCGAGGAGGCCGAGGCGATCGCGGGCCGCGCCTTTGCCGGCCTGCTCGAAACCCTGGTCGCAGAATTGCCGCTGTTGCGCCGCCCCGTCGGGCCGGCCACGGCCGAGCCTGAGGGGCCGGTCGCGCGGCGCATGATGGCGGCGGTCCGGCCCTTTGCCGATCAGTTCATCACGCCGATGGCGGCCGTCGCCGGAGCGGTGGCCGATCACATGGTCGATGCGATCCGCGCCGGGGCCGGGGTCAGCCGGGCAGTCGTTAACAATGGCGGGGATATCGCGATCCATCTGCTCGGTGCGCAGCGCTATCGCATCGGCATCCATGACTATCGCCATTTCGGCAAGTATGCCGGGATCATCGAGATCGGGGCCAGCGACGGGATCGGCGGTGTCGCGACAAGCGGCTGGCGCGGGCGCAGCCACTCGCTCGGCATCGCCGATGCGGTGACGGTGCTTGCCGCGAGCTCGGCCGAAGCCGACGCGGCGGCGACGCTGATCGCCAATGCGGTCGATCTGCCGGGCTCGCCGCTTATCAGCCGGAGGCCGGCGCGCGACCTCGCACCGGACAGCGACCTTGGCGATCTGCAGGTGACCGTCGACGTGGCAGAACTTTCGCCCGCCGAGGTGGACGAGGCGCTCGCGTCCGGCCTAGCCCAGGCGGAAGCCTATGTCGCGCGCGGTCTGATAAAGGCGGCGTTCCTGGTCCTTCAGGGGCAGGCGCGCGGTGCCGGCGCGGGTTTTGCCGCGGCGATGCGGATCGAGGAAGAGGGAGACAGGAACGATGGCTGAGTTGAACATCCGCAAGATCGTGACCGTGGTGGAAGAGGTGCGGACCGAGATGGGCCAGAGGATCGACCCGCCCACCCGGCGCGCAGCCGCCATCGCGGTGATCGCGAACCCCTTCGCGGGGCGCTATGTCGAGGACCTCGAAGAGTTGATGGTGATCGGCGAGGAGTTGGGCGGCATTCTCGGCGAAGCCTGCGTCAAGGCGTTGGGCATCAAGCCGGAGGAGGCGCAGAGCTACGGCAAGGCCGCCCTTGTCGGCGAGAACGGCGAGTTGGAACATGCCGCCGCGATACTGCATCCGCGTCTCGGCAAGCCCCTTCGGGCGGCGGTCGAAAAGGGCGCGGCGCTGGTCCCGTCGAACAAGAAGCGCGGGCCGATGGGGCATCCGCTGGACGTGCCCTTGGGCCACAAGGAC
>JBNKFC010000059.1:0-8664 GCA_050289105.1 Paracoccaceae bacterium
GGTCGCGATCCGCGAGGGTCACGCCTTCGCCGATACGATCTTCGGGGCGGCGCCGAGGAAGGCGGATCACGAGCTGGTGGCGAGCGCGGTCTTCACCCAGCCGGAATTCGGCACAGTGGGAATGACGGAGGAAGAGGCGCGCGACGACCGCCCGATCGAGGTCTACGCGACTTCGTTCCGCCCGATGCAATCGGCCTTTGCCGGCCGGCCCGACCGGGTGATGATGAAGTTGATCGTCTGCGCCGAGACGCGCAAGGTCCTCGGTTGCCATATCGTGGCCCCCGGCGCGGGCGAGATGATCCAGCTCGCCGCCGTCGCGATCAAGATGGGCGCGACGAAAGAGGATTTCGACCGCACCGTCGCCGTTCACCCGGTCATGGCCGAAGAACTGGTGACGATGCGGAAACCGGTCCGGACGGCTTGAGTTTTCGTGCCGGAACGACCAGTTGGAGAGTGACATGGATTTTGGATTGACGGGGAGAATGACCTGATGGCTGGAAGCGGAGGTCCCTGGGGCGGCGGCGGCTCGGACGGCGGAGACGACAAGGACCGGCAGGGTGGCCGGGGTGGTCGGCGTCCGGGCGAGGGGCCGCAGATCCCCGAGATCGAGGAGATCGTGAAGAAGGGCACCGAACAGCTGCGCGTCCTGATGGGCGGTCGCGGCGGTCCGCGCGGGCCGGGCAATGGCGGTGGTGGTCGGCCCTCGGGGCCTGCCTTCACGCGCGGGACGCTCGGCATCGGCGCTCTTGCGGCGGTCGGGCTTTGGGCCTTCGCGTCGTTCTACACGGTCAAACCGGAAGAGCAGTCGGTCGAGCTGTTCCTCGGCAAGTTCTCGTCCATCGGCGAACCGGGCCTGAACTTCGCGCCCTGGCCGGTCGTGACCGCCAACGTGATCCCCGTCACGCCGGAACGGACCGAGGATATCGGCGTCGGCCGCGGCGGGTCGAGCGACAGCGGTCTGATGCTGACCGGTGACGAGAACATCGTCGATATCGACTTTCAGGTCGTCTGGAACATCAACGACCCGCAGAAATACCTGTTCAACTTGCGGGACCCGGAACTGACGATCAACGCCGTGGCCGAGGCGTCCATGCGCGAGATCATCGCGCAGTCGCAACTCGCGCCGATCCTGAACCGCGACCGGGGTATCATTGCCGAGCGGCTGAAGGAACTGATCCAGACGACGCTCGACAGCTACGATTCCGGGCTGCATATCGTGCGGGTCAACTTCGACCGCGCGGACCCGCCGCGCGAGGTCATCGAGGCCTTCAAGAACGTCCAGTCGGCCGAACAGCAGCGCGACCGGCTGCAGAAGGAAGCGGACGCTTACGCCAATACGGTGCTTGCTGCCGCGCGCGGTCAGGCCGCCCAGCTACTGGAAGAGGCCGAGGGCTACCGCGCCCAGGTCGTCAACCTGGCGGAAGGCGAGGCGAGCCGTTTCTCGGCCGTGCTGGCCGAATATGTGAAGGCGCCGGAGGTGACGCGCAAGCGGCTTTACCTCGAGACGATGGAACAGGTCATGGGCCGCGTCGACAAGGTGATCATCGATGACGAAAAGGGCGGGCAGGGCGTCGTGCCATACCTGCCGCTGAACGAACTGGGCCGGAAACCGGCGGCGACGACGACCGGAGGGAACAACTGATGAACCGCGCAACCCTTCTTCTTCCCATCGCCGTCATCGCCATCGCGGCAGTACTCTCGTCGCTCTTCATCGTTGATGAACGGCAAAAGGCGCTGGTCCTCCAGTTCGGTCAGATCAAGGCCGTGCGCGAGGAGCCGGGTCTCTACTTCAAGCTGCCAATCATTCAGGAGGTCGTGCGCTATGACGACCGGATCCTCGGGCTTGATGTCGATCCGCTCGAAGTCACTCCGCTGGATGACCGACGGCTGGTCGTCGACGCCTTCGCGCGCTACCGCATCGTCGATGTCCAGCGCTTCCGTCAGGCCGTCGGCGCCTCGGGCGAGTCGCTGGCCGAAAACCGCATCGACACGATCCTGCGCGCCCAGACGCGCGAGGTCCTGGGGTCCGTCACCTCGTCCGAGATCCTCTCAGCCGACCGCTCGGCCCTGGCCACGCGCATCCGTGATGCGTCGCGCAACGAAGCCAACTCGCTCGGGGTCGAGATCATCGACGTGCGGCTGAAGCGCACCGACCTGCCGGAGCAGAACCTCGACGCGACTTTCGCCCGGATGCGGGCGGAACGCGAACGCGAAGCGGCTGACGAGGTGGCGCGCGGCAACGAGGCGGCGCAGCGCGTGCGCGCGCAGGCCGACAGGACCAAGGTCGAGCTCGTCTCGGACGCGCAGCGCCAAGCCGACATCATTCGTGGTGAGGCGGATGCGAGACGAAACGCCGTCTTCGCCGAAGCCTACGGGGCGGACCCGGAATTCTTCGATTTCTACCGCTCGCTCGCGGCGTATCGCGCGGGCCTCCTGGAAGGCAACTCGACGATGGTCATGGCACCGGACAGCGAGTTCTTCGACTATCTGAAATCGGCTGAACCGAGGCAATAAGGGATGGGGGGCGTCGCGCTCATCCTTCTGGCCATCGGTCTGGTGCTGTCGCTCGAGGGGCTGGTGCTTGCACTGGCCCCTTCGCGCATCGACGAACTTCTCGAACTGATCCGGCGAATGCCGGTGGAAACCCGCCGCAATCTTGGGCTTGGCGCGCTGGCGCTCGGTCTCGCGCTCATTTGGCTTGCGACCGGCCTTGCGGGCTGAGAGAATTGCCTGACGGACCGCAAGGGCCGATCACATCGAGTTGAGCGGGCGCGACGGGCTTTGAATTGCGTCGCGGCAACCCTACCTCGATTGTGGAAATGGTTCCGACGGATGGTCGGTCCGGCCGGAAACGCGAAGAACAGGGAGTTTTGTGTGAAACCTCAGGCGATCACTCTGCAGGCATCTTTCGACCGGCCGAAGGCCGTGGCGGGGGTGATTTGGGCGCTGATGCTGGCCGTCGCGCTGGCGATGGGCCAGGTCATTCAGGCCGAGGCGCGCGCAGCGCCCGACAGCTTTGCCGATCTGGCCGATAAGGTCAGCCCTTCCGTGGTGAACATCACAACGACGACGACGGTCGCTGCCCCGACCGACGGCGGACCGATCGTGCCCGAGGGATCGCCGTTCGAGGATTTCTTCCGTGACTTCGGCGGCCCGAATGGGCCGCGCGGTCCGCAGCGGTCCAACGCGCTCGGCTCTGGTTTCGTCATCTCCGAGGATGGCTACATCGTCACCAACAACCATGTGATCGACGGCGCCGACGAGATTTCGATCGAGTTCTTCTCCGGCAAGACCCTGGATGCCGAACTGGTCGGCACCGACCCCAAGACCGACATCGCGCTTTTGAAGGTGAAAAGCGAGGAGCCCCTGCCTTACGTCAACTTCGGCAATTCCGACGTGATGCGTGTCGGCGACTGGGTCATGGCGATGGGCAACCCGCTGGGCCAAGGCTTTTCGGTCTCGGCCGGCATCGTTTCGGCCCGCAACCGGGAACTGTCGGGCACTTATGACGACTTCATCCAGACTGATGCGGCGATCAACCGCGGCAATTCCGGCGGTCCCTTGTTCAACATGGACGGCGAGGTGATCGGCGTGAACACCGCGATCCTGTCGCCCAATGGCGGCTCGATCGGCATCGGTTTTTCGATGGCGTCGAACGTCGTTTCGAAGGTCGTTGGTCAGCTCAAGGACTTCGGCGAAACCCGGCGCGGCTGGCTCGGCGTACGCATTCAGGACGTGACCCCGGACGTGGCCGAGGCGATGGGCCTTGCCGTCGCACGGGGTGCGCTTGTTACCGACGTGCCGGACGGTCCCGCGAAGGATGGCGGCATGATGGCAGGTGATGTCATCACCTCGTTCGACGGGCTGGAGGTTGCCGACACCCGTGAACTGGTGCGCCGTGTCGCCGATGCCGACGTCGGCAAGGCGGTCCGTGTCGTCGTGGTCCGCGAAGGCAAGAGCCAGACGCTTCTCATCACGCTCGGACGTCGCGAGGCGGCCGAAGGTGAAGCGGCGCCGTCAGCGGCCGCGCCCGCTGAGCCGGAATCCAAGACCGTGCTCGGCATGACGCTGGGTGTCCTGTCCGATGAACAGCGTGGCGAACTCGGGCTGGGTGACGAGGTCGATGGTCTGGTGATCACCGATATCGACCAGATGAGCGAGGCATTCGAGAAAGGTCTGAGGGCGGGCGACGTCATCACCGAGGCCGGCCAGCAGAAAGTGATGAGCCTTGCCGATCTGGAAGCCCGGATCACCGAGGCGAAGGACGCCGGGCGCAAATCGCTCCTGCTCCTCATCCGCCGGGGGGCCGATCCCCGCTTCGTGGCGCTTTCCGTCGAATAGGCCGCCGGACACCGACCGGAACCGATGCAAAAGCGCCCCTTAAGGGGCGCTTTTTTCATGGGGTGGGGGAGGGGTCACGGATGGATGTCTTGCGGGCATCTGGCGTGGAAGTAGATCCAGAGCCAGTCGAAGCCGGGATCGATCCCACGTTCCGCCAGCCACGCCTCCTGCAACTTGTAGGCGTCCCACTCCGTCTCCTGCGGACAGTCCCAGCCCCGGTTGAGGAACTGCACGTCATGGACAAGCTCGTGCAAGAGCCGCGACACGTCCATGGCGTCATTCGCCGACCAGGGCGCGACCAGAAAGATGTGCCGCCGCTTGGTGTCGTAGGCGGCACGGATGCCCTCGTCGACGACGACGCCCAGTCCTTCGTAGAGGATCGTCTCTCCGGTCCGGCAAAGCGAGACCGTCGGGGGATCCGCGAGGCTGGCGGAAATGTCGTAGTCCGTGTGAGCGCCGATCCATCGGATGAGCTTGTCAAGCTGATCGGTGGCGAGTTCGGGGAGCGGGGCGGGCAAAGCGACGGGGATGCGCTCCGGTTCGAGACAGGAGCCGATATTGTCGTTCCCCGAAGCGGGCACCCCGAAGAACACCGCAACCCCAAGTGCCGTCGTTGCCGCGCAAGCGGCGAGCGAGATGGATCGAAGGCGCATGGCTGCGTTTACCCTCCCTGCGGGGTATCCCGCCCTGATGCCCGTCAATGTCCGGGCGGGTGGCGCTCAGTTCCGTCGGGCACCGAGGGTAAGATAGACCGCGAGGCTGATCACGACCACCCCGCCGCCGAGAATCATCGGCAGGGTGAGCGGTTCGTTGGCGAAGGCCCGGACCCAGACCGGCCCGAGAACGGTTTCGAGCAGCAGAAGCAGGCTGACATTGGCCGCGGCCGTGTGGCGGGACGCCTGGGTGAGGGCGAGGAAAGAGGCCGGGAGGATCACGAGACCGGTCAGCGCGATGGCCGGAACGTTCCCGCCCATCATCGCCGCGGGACCGCCCGCAAGGATCGCCCCGGACAGTCCCGCCAGAAGTGCGCCGGCCCCGATCGCCGGCAGGATCGGCACTTCGCGGGCGTGGCGGATGATCACGAAGCTCATCGCCAGCGTCGCCGCGACACCGAGCCCGGCCGCAGCGCCGAGGGCCGAGGCGCGGTTGAGTCCGGCGCCGCCCGTGTCGCGCCCGAAGACGGCGATGGCGATGCCGGTCAGGACCGCCGCGGTGGCGACCCAGGTCGCCCGTCCCGTCGCCTCGCCGGACACAGCGCGGGCAAAGAGCGCCGCGAAAACCGGCACCGTGGCGACGCCGAATAGCACGACCGGCACCGGTGCCGAGGCCACGCCGAGCGAGAAGAGCGTTGCGTTGACGCCGTGGCAGAGGATGATTGCGATCCCCGCCCAGCTGAGCACGGCCCCGCGTCCCGGCGCGCCGCCAAAGAGCCAGAGCGCGATGAGCACCGTACCCATCAGGAGCCCCCGCCAGGCGAGCATCTGGAACCCACCCATGCCCGACCAGCGCATGAAAAGAGTGTCCGGAGTCAGGATCAGCGCGCCGAAGGCGGCAAGGGCGAGGCCGAATAGCGGATGGCGGGTCATGGAAGCTCCGACAGGGACGGCCCTTCCTACGGCGTATCGGGGCCACGCTGCATCAGAAATCGACGTCTTCCCCGCGGGTTTCCGAGACATAAGCATTTGTGCCGTTCCAGATGCCGGGAGCTCGCGCGACGCTTAGCCTGGGCAGGCGGACGGGAGGTGCCGATTGCGCCTGCGGGTCAAGCGTTCGAAGCGCATCCGCGGCCGCCGGCGCCATGCCGGTCCGACGACCGGTCAGGGCTGTCCGGCGGTCTCCGTGCCTTCGGGCGGGCGAAGGCGACCGGGCGCGAGCAGCGCATCGAGCATGTCGGTGATGTCTTCGATCAGCTCGGCGACGACATGGACGACCTCGCTATCGCGCTGGAGCCGTCCGGTGACCCGGAGAAGCCGCCCGGCCACGACGGCGCGGCGGAATTGCACGAAGACCTTCTTCCAGATGACGACATTGGCCACCCCGGTCTCATCCTCGAGCGTGAGGAAGGTCACGCCTTTGGCGGTGCCCGGCCGCTGGCGGACCAGCACCAGCCCCGCCACCGTCACCCGCGCGCCGCGGGGCGGTTCGTTGAGCCGGGCATGGGGGATCGCCGAGGGCGGGCGGGGCCAGTCGGACAGCGGAGTGTAATCGGTCAGCATGAGAACAATAATAGAACATTTGCCTCTTCGCGCAAGTCGCGGCCGCGCTCTGGCAAAAGCCTGAAAATTCGCCTATGTCGGCCGGACGGAAGACCGAAGGCGAAGGCAGGCTCATGGCTAAGATCACTTACGTGGAATTTGGCGGCACCGAACATGTGGTGGATGTCCCGAACGGACTCACCGTGATGGAGGGCGCGCGCGACAACGGGATTCCGGGGATCGAGGCCGATTGCGGCGGCGCCTGCGCCTGTTCGACCTGCCACGTCTATGTCGATCCCGGCTGGGTCGCGAAGCTGCCGAAGAAGGACCCGATGGAAGAGGACATGCTCGACTTCGCCTACGAGCCTGACCCGGTCCGTTCGCGGCTGACCTGCCAGATCAAGGTAACCGAGGCGCTCGACGGGCTGAAGGTCTTCATGCCCGAAAAACAGATCTGATGCGGGAGGGGGCGCTGGCACTCTTGTGCCTCCTCAGCGCCTGTGCGGTCACAAGAAGCGTCGCGGCACCCGACGGTGTCCGCGAGGCCCAATACGGCGTGCCATCCACGAGCTATGGTCACGACGCGCTTGGCCCCGGCCATGAGTGGGCAATGCTAGCCATCCATGGCAACGACGGCGGGTCGCGGTTTTTCCAATATTCCCCCGAGATCGTTTTTGAGGACATTGCGCCGCGTTTGATCGATCTCGACGGCGACGGCGACAAAGAAGCGCTGGTCATCGAGTCGAGTCACGTCGAAGGCTCGCGCCTCGCCGTCTGGACCAGCGCCGGTCGCTTGGCGGCCACGCCCTTCATCGGCCGCCGCCACCGCTGGCTCGCCCCCGTCGGCGCCGCCGATCTCAATGGCGACGGCCGCGTCGAGATCGCCTATGTCGAGACCCCGCATCTGGGCAAGGCCCTCAAGATCGTCCGCCTAGATGGCGACCGCCTCCTCCCCGTCGCCGAGGCGCGGGGCCTGACCAACCACCGCCTCGGCGATTCGTTCATCCAAGGCGGGATCGCGATCTGCGATGGCCGCCCGACGATCCTCACCGCCAATGCGGACTGGACCCGGATCATCGGCACGACGCTCGCCGCGGACCGGCTGATCTCCCGCGACTTCGGCCCCTATCGCGACCCGCAAAGCTTCGACCGGGTCGCGGGCTGCGACTGACCCGACGCGCTACTTCTTCTGTTCCAAAATACTCCGGGAGGGTCCGGGAGGGCAGCGCCCTCCCGGCGGGTCGGCCGAGGCGATGCCGAGGCCGATCTTCTAAAGCGCCCGCCACCCTATATCGCGCCGGCAGAACCCGCCCGGCCAGTCGATCCGATCGACCATCGCATAGGCGCGATCCCGCGCCTCGGCCAGCGTCGCCCCCCGTGCCGTGACGTTCAGCACCCGCCCGCCCGAGGCGATGATGCCGCCGTCGCGCGCGGCGGTTCCGGCATGGAAGACCATGTGGGACGAATCCTCCGGTAACTCCTCCAGCCCCCGGATCTGCGATCCCTTCGCATAGGCGCCCGGATACCCACCTGCCGCCATCACGACCGTCAGCGCGTGATCGTCGGCCCAATTGACCTCGATCCCCGACAGCCGCCCCTCGGCGCAGGCATGGATCAGGTCGAAGGCCTGAGCCCCCAACCGCATCATCAGCACCTGGCATTCCGGGTCGCCGAAGCGGACATTGTATTCGACAAGCCGCGCCCGGCCTGCCTCGATCATCAGCCCGACATAGAGCACGCCCTGGAACGGCGTCCCGCGCCGCGCCATTTCGGCCACGGTCGGTCGGACGATCTCCGCCATTGTCTGGGCGAGAACGGCGTCGGACAGGACCGGCGCCGGCGAATAGGCGCCCATGCCGCCGGTGTTCGGCCCGGTATCGCCGTCACCGACGCGCTTGTGGTCCTGCGCGGTGCCGATGGGCAGAACGTCGGTCCCGTCGCAGAGAACGAATAGCGAGGCCTCCCCGCCGCGCATGAACTCCTCGATCACCACCTCGGCGCCCGCGGCCCCGAGGGCGCCCCCGAACATGTCCTCGACCGCCGCCAACGCCTCCTCGACCGTCATCGCCACGACGACGCCCTTGCCGGCGGCGAGCCCGTCGGCCTTCACCACGATGGGCGCGCCCGT
>JBNKFC010000060.1:0-28305 GCA_050289105.1 Paracoccaceae bacterium
CATTTTGAGAGATAGTGCGGGAACCCGCCGGAAACGTTGCGTTTTCCCCGCTCAGCGCATCCGACAATGCAGTTTACCTGTAAAGGGGCGGTCTGTATTCTTTTCCGACAAGACGGATTGAGGCGGGCAGAGACCTGAGAATGCGCGACGTCGCTCGTGACCTGGCAGGCCCGGAGCAACCGCGTCTTAAACCGAACGGAATAAGACGGGTCCAGTCGGACCAAAGAGCGAAGGGAACCGATTGAGCCTTTGGGACAGATATCGCCTGCGGCTCCGGCGCAAGCGTCTTAGGCTTCGCGCATTCCGCAAGCGGCGGGAACTGCGCGCCGTCAATGACCGGACCGCCGGGCTCGGCGCAAACGATATCCTGCTGGTTGCCGTGCTCAGGAACGAACGCGTTCGGTTGCCCTATTTCCTGCGCTACTACCGCGATCTCGGGATCAATCATTTCTTCATGGTCGACAACGCGTCCGACGACGGTTCGCGAGAATATCTCGCGGCGCAGAAGGACGTTTCGCTCTGGTCCACGAAAACCAGCTACAAGGCGTCGCGGTATGGCGCTGACTGGATCAACTGGCTGCTGATGCGCCATGCGAAGGGCCGCTGGATCCTTGCCGTGGATGTTGATGAGTTTTTCATCTATCCGTTCTGCGACACCCGGCCGATCCGCGCGCTGACCGACTGGCTCGACACCTATTCGGTGCGCAGCTTTCCGGCGATGGTCGTGGACATGTATCCCAAGGGCCCGGTGGATGCCGAACCCTACCGCGAAGGCAAGAACCCGTTCGAAATCGCGAGCTATTTCGACAGCGGCAACTACATGATTTCGAAGAACCCAAGCTTCGGGAACCTGTGGATCCAGGGCGGGCCCCGGGCACGGACGATGTTTGCGGACGCGCCGAGGGAAGCCCCGTCGCTGAACAAGATCCCGCTGGTGAAGTGGCACTGGTCCTATTGCTTTGCGAGCTCGACCCACATGCTTCTCCCGCGCGGGCTGAACCTCGTTTACGACGAATGGGGTGGCGAAAAGGCATCGGGTTGCCTTCTGCACGCGAAGTTCCTGTCCACCCTGAAACACAAGGTCGAGGAAGAGCTGGAGCGGCGCGAGCATTTCGCCGGCAGCCGCGAATACATAGCCTATGCCGAAACACTGAAGGCCGAGGGCGATCTCTGGTGCAAATGGTCGGAGAAATATATCAACTGGCGTCAGCTTGAGATCCTCGGGTTGATGTCGAAAGGGAACTGGGCGTGACGGCGACGGTCGGCTTCATCATGATGTGCCATACCGCGCTCGACCGGGCCGCCCAGGTTGCGCGGTTCTGGGCCGAAGCCGGATGCCCGATGGTGATCCATGTCGACCGACGGGTGAAGCGGACCGACTATCAGGGTCTGGTCGACACGTTGGCCGATCTGGAGATCGTGAGCTTCTCGCGTCGCTATGCTTGTGAGTGGGGCACCTGGTCGCTGGTCGCCGCGACCCAGGCTGCGGCGACGCAGATGCTCTCCGCTCATCGGGATGTGCGCCATGTTTATCTCGCCTCGGGCTCGTGTCTTCCCCTTCGTCCGGTGGAAGAGCTGATCGACTATCTCGACGAGCGGCCCAACACGGATTTCATCGAAAGCGTCACGACCTCGGATGTCGGCTGGACGATCGGCGGGTTCGACATCGAACGCTTCACCCTGCGCTTCCCGTTCTCCTGGCGAAAGCAGCGGCCGCTCTTCGACGCATACGTAAAGATTCAACGGCGGCTTGGGATCAAGCGGTCGGTGCCCAAGGGGATCGTGCCGCATCTCGGCTCGCAGTGGTGGTGCCTGACGCGACAGACCCTGTCGGCGATCCTCGAAGACCCGGACCGCGCGTTGCACGACCGTTATTTCCGGCGCGTCTGGATCCCGGACGAAAGTTATTTCCAGACCCTGGCGCGTCTCTATTCCACGAGTATCGAGAGCCGGTCGCTGACGCTTTCGAAGTTCGATGTGCAAGGCAAACCGCACCTGTTCTACGATGACCACCTTCAGTTGCTGCGTCGATCGGACTGCTTCGTCGCCCGCAAGGTCTGGCCACATGCGGACCGGCTTTATCGAACCTTTCTCGCGCCGGCCTCGGAACAGGTGGCCCGCGCGGAGCCCAATCCCGGCAAGATCGACCGGCTGTTCGCCAAGGCGGTGGAACGGCGCACGCGGGGGCGGGCAGGGCTCTACATGCAAAGTCGGTATCCCCGGCAGGATCATGAGAACGGAAAGACCAGCGCGCCCTATTCGGTCTTCCACGGGTTTTCCGACCTTTTCGAGAATTTCGATATCTGGCTGTCGAAATCCGTTGGCGGACGGGTGCATGGTCATCTCTTCGGCCCGGGGCCTGTCGAATTCGCTGGTGGAGAGACCGTTTTCAATGGCGCGCTCAGCAACAGCGCGAGCCTGCGTGACTACAATCCCAAGTCCTTCCTGACGAACCTGATCTGGAATACCCGCGGTGAGCGTCAGTGCTTTCAGTTCGGCCCGCGCGATAACCAGGATTGCAACTGGTTCGTGGCGACCGATCCGAACGCGCAGATATCGGTCATCTCCGGTACCTGGGCGGTCCCGCTTCTAAGGTCGAACATGAACTTCTCCGACATCCGGAGGGAGGCCGCGCGGCTGCAGAAGATCGAGACGGAGCATCTGGCGATCCTGCGCACGATGTATGTGAAGGCGCGGGTGCGCATCTGGACCATGGCGGAGTTCATTGAAAACCCGATGGAATCGCTTCAGACGATCATCGACGAGATCCGGCCGCGCGCGACGCGACAACTGAGCGAGGCACCGAAGATGGTCGATCTGACGGGTTTCGGCCAGTTTCTGCAGAACCTCAAGAACCAGGGCATGCAGCCGACGCTGATGGGCGATTTTGCCGTCGGCAGCGATCCACGCCCGCCGGCCCAGGATCGCGGCCGGCCCTATCTGGTGCGCTAGGGGATCGGGGTGGCAGGACCTTTCGACTACTTCGTGATCTTCGCCGAAATGCGGACCGGATCGAACCTGCTCGAGGCGACGCTGAGCCAAGTCGAGGGGATCGTCTGTCACGGCGAGGTCTTCAATCCCGACCACATGGGCGGGCCGGCGGTCGGTGAGGTGCTTGGCGTCACCATGGCCGATCGGCTCGTCGATCCGGGGGAGTTGCTGAATCGGATCAGGTCGGCTCCAGGCTTCAACGGGTTCCGCTACTTCTTCGATCACGAGCCGCGTATTCTGGACGAGGTTCTCAACGATCCGCGTTGTGCCAAGATCGTACTGACCCGCAATCCTGTCGATTGCTATATCAGCCTCAAGATCGCCTATAACACCAAGCGCTGGCAGCTCAGCGATGTGAAGGACCGGATCGTCTGGAAACCGCCCTTCAAGCCAGCGGAGTTCGAGGCGTTCCTGGCCGAGCGTCAGGCATTTCAGCTTCGTCTGTTGAACGCGCTTCAGGTGACGGGTCAGACCGCCTTCTACCTCGACTATGAGGATTCGCTGCAGATCGAGGTGATCAACGGGTTGCTGCAGTTCCTCGGCTTCGAGGATCGGCTCGATCACATCTCGGACGACCTGGTGCGGCAAAACCCGGAGGAGATGGCCGACAAGGTCCGCAATTTCCCCGAAATGGAAGAAGCACTGGCGCGGATTGACTGGTCGAACCTCGCACGAACCCCGAATTTTGAGCCGCGCCGCGGGCCGGGCGTGCCACGGGTCGTGGCGGCCGGAGGAGCGCCTGTCCTGTATCTGCCGCTGCCGCCCTACGATGATGCCCATATCCGGGAATGGCTGTCCCGGTTGGGCGACGGTGGCCTTGAGGAAAACTTCACGCAAAAGACCCTTCGGGTCTGGAAGCGCAAGGCGCCCGGCCACCGCAGCTTCACCGTTCTGCGTCATCCGCTGGCCCGCGCCAACGATGCCTTCGGTGCGGTGATGACGCGGGAGGGCTATTCCGATATCCGCGCCGCTCTGCGTCTCCATCACGGTATTCCGATCCCGCCGGAGGCCGAGATCACGGCGATGGACCCGGTCGCCTGGCAGGAGGCGTTCAACGCATTTCTGGGCTTCGTGAAAGTCAACCTCGCCGGACAGACCGCAATTCGGCAGGATGCGCTATGGGGCACACAATGGTCAGTGGTGAACGGGTTCGCGAATTTCGCCGCGCCCGACCTCCTGTGCCGGGAAGACACGCTGTCCGACGACCTGGCCTATCTAGCGGAATCCGTCCGGGTAAAGGCACCCGCGCTGCCGACGGCCGAAGCCGACGCGGCACCGGTTCCACTGAGCGCCATATATGACCGCGAGTTGGAAAATGTCGCGCGGGATGTCTATCGCCGCGATTATATGGCCTTCGGGTTTGGTCCTTGGAAGGCGCCGAAATAGGGTCAGGCGGCCTGGGTCGAGCGCGCTTCGGTCAGCACGGCATGCAGGGCTGCCGGGTCGCTGTTGGCGCGCAATTTCGCGCAAGTTCCCGCGTCCCGCATCGTGCGGGAAACGAGCGCCAGGGCCTTGAGGTGTTCGACCCCGGAATCCTTCGGCGCGAACAGAGCGAAGACCAGATCGACAGGTTGACGGTCGACGGCGTCGAAATCCAGCGGCTTTTCAAGCCGAATGAACACGCCGACCATGTGGTCGAGTCCCTCGATGCGGGCATGGGGCAGCGCCACGCCATGGCCGACGCCGGTCGGCCCAAGGCTTTCCCGCTCCTGAAGCGCGTCCACGGTCTCGCCGGCGTCGAGACCGTAAACCGCCTGTGCGATGTCACCGAGGTCCTGAAAGAGCCGCTTCTTGCTGGTTGCATGGCCGAGGACCCGGACGGCCGCCGGCTTCAGAAGGCTTGTAAGTTGCATATGCCTTACTTTTCCGCGCCGGCGGACCGGGCGCTCTAGCTACTGGCCGACGGATCGATCCAGCCCACGTTTCCATCATCCCGACGATGGACCACATTGACCCCGCCGTTCTTTTCGTTGCGGAAGACCAGAAGCGGCGCACCTGCCAGTTCCATCTGCATCACCGCCTCGCCGACCGACAGAGACGGAATCTTCGTCTCCATCTCGGCGATGATCATCGGTTGCAGCGACTCGGGCTCCGAATCCGCCGATCCTCCATTCGCGGCGAGCACATACATGGGTGCCCCGGCAAATTCAACAGGTTCGGTGCGGTCGCGGTGGTGGTCCTTCAGGCGCCGCTTGTAGCGGCGGAGCTGCTTGTCCATCTTTTCGCGGCAGGCTTCGAAGGCCGCATAGATCTCTGTCGCCTGGCCTTTTGCGGTGGCGGTCAGGCCAGTTGAAAGATGCACGGTCGCTTCGCAGATGAACTCGTGCGCGTCACGGGAAAAGATCACGGCGGCGTCGGTCGGGCGCTGGGAATACTTCTCGACCGTCTCGCCGAGTTCCGATTTCACATGGGTCTGCAACGCGTCGCCCACATCAATCTGCCGGCCACTGATCTTGTATCTCATGACACCTCCTTAAGCTGATTTCTCGACATAACTCTTGCGCCAAACCCGCGTCGAGTGAGCGATCTCTATGTGCGGGATGGTCATTTCCCTCTGTTTTCCGCCTACGGCTGATCCGCTGCGGAAACCTTC
The DNA here is from genome assembly GCA_050289105.1 of Paracoccaceae bacterium. Classification (GTDB taxonomy): domain Bacteria; phylum Pseudomonadota; class Alphaproteobacteria; order Rhodobacterales; family Rhodobacteraceae; genus Albidovulum. Next base: position 5,585 of record JBNKFC010000060.1, read on the forward strand.
CGACGCTTTCGCCCGAACGATGAGGGTATGCGCATGCATTTGCGATATTTGGCGACAGTTCGGCGGGCGATGTCAACGCCCTCCTTTTTCAGTTCCATGCAAATCCGGTCGTCGGCCAGCGGCGCATCGGCGGATTCCGTTGCTATGAGGGTGCGAATACGGCGTTGGACATCGAACGGCGATACGCTGCCCTCGGCGCCGGGAAGGGCGCGGGAAAAGAACAGTGACAGTGGGAAGACCTGATTGTCGGCCAAAAGTGCCTTGCCCGCGAGAGCCCGCCCCAGCGTCGACGCATGCATGGCGAGCGCTACCGCCGCATCCGCACGGGTTACCGGTGTCAGGGTTTCATGGCGGCCAAGAAAGAAGGCAGACTGGGTCGTCGCGATATAGGTGCCGATTCGCAACAACGTCTCGCGCCGTGCGGCTAAGGCGGTCGCCATGTGTCCCGCCCGGTCGTAGAGCGTGCGCTGCTCATCGGTTTCGAGGCTGTTTCGGGCCACGTTCATCGCCGACAGGCGCGGCATGGGGCCGGCCAGAAGCGTGACCGACAACTTGTCCGGCGCAGTTTTCTCCACGAGCAATTCTGGGATCGTCACTTCGATCAACCCGGACTCGGATGTCACCGGTGCAGAGCCGAAGCTGCGCAAGAGCGCCGCGATCCTTTCGAGCACCGCGGTCGGCGCTCCGAGGCTGCGGCTCAGCCGTGCCCAGTTCTGTTCGGCGAAGTCGTCGAGATGGAGCGCAGAACTGCGGGCGAGGCTGCGCTCGATCCCCGCTTCAACCAGCTTGAGCTCAAGGCATTCGGCGAGATTGCGCGCCCCTATTCCCGCCGGTTCGCAACGGTGGAGCGCGGACAGCCCCGCTTCCAGAATGCCGATCGGTACGCCGGATTCCCCGGATAGCTCGTCAAGGGCGACGTCAAGATACCCGTCCTCGCGCAGTTCGCCGATCAGGTAGAGTGCGGCAGCCTCGGTTGGCGCGTCGAGTTGCTGCATCGCGATCTGTCGGTGAAGGCTGTCGATCAGGCTTTCCGGTGCCGCGGTAGTGGCCAGCGCGTAATCATAGGCCGGCATGTCACGTTCGGACGACTCGACAACCAGGAACGGGTTCTCCTCCGCCTCGCGCGCGATCTCGTCGGCCAGCGCGTGAGTCGGCATCCGCAGGATGGCGAGCGATTGCCGCATCATTGGCGACAGGGCGATCCCCTGCCGCTGGGAGAGCTTCATGCCGGATCTCAGTGCCATGCCGGACCGGCCACGTCAGAGAATGCGGAAATTCTGGCCCAGATAGACCCGGCGGACATTTTCATCGCGCACGACCTCGCTGGCGGTGCCGCTCATCAGCACCACGCCGTCATGGAGGATATAGGCCCGGTCGACGATTTCCAGTGTCTCGCGGACATTGTGGTCCGTGATCAGCACGCCGATACCGCGAGTCTTCAGGTCATGGACAAGCGTGCGGATATCGCCAACTGAGATGGGGTCGACGCCAGCGAAGGGTTCGTCGAGCAATAGGTACTTCGGATCAGCCGCGAGGCAGCGCGCAATTTCGACCCGCCGCCGCTCGCCCCCGGAGAGCGCGAGCGCGGGAGCGCGGCGGAGGTGGGTGATAGAGAACTCCGAAAGGAGCTCCTCAAGCCGCTCGCGCCGTTTGTGGACGTCCGGCTCGGCGATCTCAAGAACGGCGAGGATATTGTCCTCGACCGAAAGGCCGCGGAAGATCGACACCTCCTGCGGCAGGTATCCGATACCGAGCCGGGCGCGGCGATACATCGGAAGCCCGGTCACATCCCGGCCGTCGATCAGAACTTGGCCGGCATCCGGGGCGATGAGGCCCGCGATGTTGTAGAAACAGGTCGTCTTGCCCGAGCCGTTGGGGCCGAGGAGGGCCACGACTTCGCCGCGGGCGAGTTCAAGCGACACGTCGCGGATCACGGGGCGGCGGCGATAGCTCTTGCGAAGGTGGAGAACGCGGAGGCCCGCCCCGCCTTCCGCCACTCTCAGATCGGGTGGCGGGGTCATCAGTTGCCCCCCGGTTGCAGGACGGTCTTCACCCGACCAGCCATCTGACCGGTTCCGGTCTTGAGGTCGACGACGAGCGTCTGGCCGGAGATGGTGCTGGCCCCCTGCGTCAGAAGCACGTTGCCGGTCATCTCCACGGCGCCGCTTTCGATCGTGTAGACCGCCTCTTCCGCCTCGGCCGCGTCTGTGCCGCTGACGAGGGTCACGCCCCCGGTTGCGTGCAAGCGTTCAATCCGGCTGCGGTCTGCGGAACCGTACTGGACCCGCACTTCGGCTGCAGAGAGCCGCATTTCGCCCTGGGCGACAAGAACGTTTCCGCTGAACGTCGCCGTTCCGTCGGTCTGGTTCACGGCAAGCTGATCCGCCGTCACCTCGACCGGCAGGCTCGTATCGGCGCGAATGCCGCCGAAAGCGACCTCGGCGCCCTGAGCCAGCGCTGCGGCAGGCGACAGGACCGACAGGACCAGCGCGGCGGTAAGGGCACGAAAGGGGATCATCATTCGGGGTCCTTCTCCGCCGGTTGATATATCAGCTTCACACCCTTGTTGAAAACCAGGACATAACCCGGAACTTCGGCATCCTCGTGGCGGATCTCCATATTCCCCGCGTCGATCGTGCCATATGGCGCCTCGGCGCGGACGGCGCCTTCGGACAGAAGCTCGGTCCGGTCCAGCGCGCTGTCAAGACCGGGCGTTGTCATCCGGTAGCCGGTCGATGTCACGATCTCGACATTGCCGGCAAGGGTCATGCGGCCGGCAGCCTCATCTATGCGGCCCTTCGCCGCCGTCAGATCGATCCTGAGCCCGTCGGGCGCCTCGTAGGTCGCGATCAGATCGTCGGCCGTTGCGGCGCTGGTATCCTTGCCCGGGCGTGCGGTCTTGGCATGGATCAGCAAGGCTGCGCCATCCACCGTGACACCGGAATATTCCGGGGCGGTCAGCCGCTGGTCGCGGGCAAGTTCCTCGACGTCCACCTCGGCGTAGGGAAGCGCCTGATCCGTGTCGATCCGGCGGGAAAACAGGAACAGCGTGGACAGGATCGCGAGTGCAAGAAGCGGCAGGATGATCTTCAGCCAAAAGACCACGCGGGAATGGATGTTGTCCCGGACAACCATCGCCCTAGACGACGCCCGCGCGCAGGCAATCGTGGATGTTCAGGATGCCCGCCGCCGCCCCGTCGACGTCGGGTTCGACCACGAAGAGGCAGGTGATCTTGCGGTCTTTCATCAGCGCCACGGCACTTTCGGCGACCTGGTCCGGGCCGATGGTGCGGGGGTCACGTGTCATGACTTCCCCTGCGGTGCGGTCGAGAAGACCCGCCATGTGCCGGCGCAAGTCGCCATCAGTGACGATGCCGACCAGCCTGCCGCCGACATTCGTGACGCCGACAACGCCAAAGCCCTTCTGGCTCATCACGAGCAGGGCCTCGCTCATCGGGGTCGCCTCGGGCACGAGCGGTACTGCCTCGCCCACATGCATCAGATCGGCGACCTTGAGCAGTTTGGCGCCGAGCTTTCCGCCCGGATGAAAGGTGCGGAAATGCTCTGGCGTGAAGTGGCGATGCTCCATCAGCGCGACGGCGAGCGCGTCACCGAGCGCGAGGGTCATCGTGGTCGAGGTCGTTGGAACGATTCCCGTCCCGCACGCCTCTTCGGCCTGCGGTAGGACGATCGCCACGTCCGACTGCCGCAGAAGCGTCGAATCGGGCCGGCTCGCCACGCCGATGAGCGGGATCGAGAAGCGACGGGTATGGGCGATGATGTCGCTGAGTTCCGGCGTCTCACCGGAATTCGACAGAACCAGCGCGACGTCGGCCTCTGTCACCATGCCGAGATCGCCGTGGCTGGCCTCCGCCGGGTGGACGTAGTGCGCGGGCGTGCCGGTTGAGGCGAGCGTGGCGGCGATCTTGCGGCCGATATGGCCGGACTTGCCCATACCGGAAACGATCACCCGCCCCTTGGTCTTGAGGATCAGCTCGACCGCATCCGCAAAGCTGTCGCCGAGCGACGCAGACAGCGCCGCAAGCCCGCGCGCCTCGATCTCGATGACGCGGCGGGCGGTGGCAAGGAAGATCCCGGTATCGGCCATGGCGCTAATGCGTGAAGATGTCGGCCGTGTCGCCCCAGCCGAGAAGGTCAAGCTCGGCCCTGACCGGCAGGAAATCGAAACAGGCTTGGGCAAGCGCGGTGCGCCCCTCGCGGGCAAGGCGGGCGTCAAGATCCGCTTTCAGCCGGTGAAGGTAGAGGACGTCCGAGGCGGCGTAGTCGAGCTGCGCGTCGGTCAGTGTTTCGGCGCCCCAGTCGGAGGTCTGCTGCTGCTTGGAAACGTCGACGCCGATCAGCTCCTGCAACAGGAATTTCAACCCGTGACGGTCTGTGAACGTGCGCACCATCTTGGATGCGATCTTGGTGCAGTAGACCGGCGCGGTGGTGACGCCGAACGCCGCCTTCAGTGCCGCGATGTCGAAGCGACCAAAATGAAAGAGCTTCAGGACAGCCGGGTCGGTCAGCATCCTCGTGAGGTTGGGCGCCGCCCGCTGACCCTTCGATATCTGCACCAGATGCGCGTCACCGTCGCCCGCCGACAGCTGCACGACGCAGAGCCGGTCGCGGCGTGGGTCAAGCCCCATCGTCTCGGTGTCGATTGCCACGATGGGGCCGAGGTCGAGCCCGTCGGGCAGGTCGTGCTTGTGCAGGTGGTTCGTCATTGCGGCCTCTGTCAGTCGAGGCGTCCGGTTCGGGTCCGCCCGCACGCCGATCCCGGCTAGTTAAGCCATATGACGCCCGCGCTCAATGGTCGAGGGCGGGTCCGATCCTACGGATCAGTACAGTGACATCAGAAACAGCGCCACGACGAGCATCAACGCGGTGAATTCGAGCGCGGGCATACGCAACAGCGACTGCCCGACATCGCGGACAGCCGCCGTCACCACGCCACCAGCAAATTGTGCGATCCGGCCCAGCCGGAGCAAAAATCCAGACCTCAGTTTCCGAGCGTCGCCCCCAGTCGTGGACAGATCGGCGACTGGGGGCAACTCTGGAAACAAATGTGCGTCTTTTGAATTACTTTTCGCTGAATTCATAACAATCACTACCACCTACACGTGCATCACACCACAACCACCCCTGATTCCGGAACTTGTCTTTTTAGACTAGTCCTTTGCCTCAATCGGATGTCAGGATCTGCTTCAGATACCCATCGTAAAGCTTCGTTATTCCCTCGCGGTTCAGGTGGTCGGTGTCGAAATAAAGGCCCGGATCGTCGAGCGCGGCGCTCAGGTCGTGCAGCGGCACGCCAAGCGCATCCAGCCGCGCACGGAAGGTTGCGTCGAACGCGACCTCATCCGGAATGGCGGCTCGGAACGCTTTTGGAACCGGGAGTCTGACGACGACGACCTCGATTCCAGCGGCCTTGGCGGTCGCGATCATCTCTGCGAGCACGTCAAGGTAGCGGCCGGTCACGGCCGACGACGGGGGCTCTGGAAAGAGATACTCGATCCGCGACGCGGTGGCATGGCGCGAAGGGCGAAAGCGACGGTCGAAATCCTCGGCCCCGCGCCAGTCGTCCCTTGGGAATCGGTCGGGTGGATTGAGCTTCGAAAACCCCGAGGCATAGTCGAGGACCGCGCTTGCCGGGACGCCCTGCGAAACGGCCATACCGCTCATCGTCACGAGCGTGGACGACCTGAGCGGCGTCTTGCGCAGAAGCTTTCGGTCGGCGACCCGCTCCTCGTTCCAGCGCGACGACTGGAAGGCAAAGGAGTCCGCGACGTAGAGCAGCCGCCGGGGCTGCAGATCGGCCAGCGCTTGCCGCAGAACGAAATCGCTGTAGAGCGGACCTGCTCCCACCTCCGCCAGGACAATCATGCTCTGTCCCGCTTCCTCCTCCAACCGCTCCGGCACGCCGCCAAATGCCAGCGGCAGAGCATGAGATGCGCCAAGAACGACCCAGTCGTATCGCGCGCCCTTTGCGGCGAGGATCTTCTGAAAGGCCGACTCCACCCCCTCCCGCCCGACGCGGAACTCCGCAACGGCGGCGGCAGAAACGTAAAGCGCGACGAATAGCCCAAGAAATCGGAGAACCGTGGCCACGGGCGGGATCGGCGGTGTGCGGCGCAGGCTGTCCATGCGGTGGCCTTTCAGAACTGCATGTAGACGAAGACTTCGCTCTGCCAGCGGCCGAGGAAGATCAGCGCGAAGAGACAGGCATACCAAACCAGCCAGCGGAAAGCGCGCGGCATGGCAGAGAAGCGGTCTTCGATGCCCGGGCGTTCCATCACCGCCTCGACCAGCAAGAGCGCTACGATCAGACCGCCGAGGAATGCGTGTTCGGCAGTAAAGGGATAGCGGGGCAGAAGCGCCGGCAGATCGGGCAGAGCCTGCCAGATCCGGCCGAGAACCGTCGTCGCGTCGCCGATATTGCCCGCTCGGAAGAACACCCAGCTGATGGTGACCAGGTGGAAGACGACGAGGATGGCGATAACGGTATGGACCTGTTCCAGCGTCGTCCCGGAAAGACGCTTGCGAAGCCGCCGCCGCGCCGGATTGAACGCCCTCTCGACCCAGAGGTAGAGGCCGTTCAGCGCGCCCCATGCGACGAAGCCCCAGCCGATCCCGTAACCGAGGCCGGCATGCCAGATGCCGCTCAGCATGAAGACGATCATCAGACCGGCATACATGCGCCAGGCTTTGCGCTCTGCTCCGACGAGGGGGAAATACACATAGTCGCGAAACCAGTCGGCCAGAGAGATATGCCAACGGCGCGACCAGAACTCGCTGATCGAATGCGCGAAGTAGGATCGGCGAAAATTTTCGGATAGACGGATGCCGAACAATTGCGACGTCCCGCGGGCGATGTCGGTATAGCCCGAGAAATCGCAGTAGATCTGGAAGGCGAAGAAGTAGCTCGCGATGATCAGCTCCAGGGGAACGGCATAGGCCGGGATCGCGTAGGTCCGGTCCACGAAGGGCGCGAGATTGTCGGCGATCACCACCTTCTTTACGAGGCCCCAGAGGATGAGTTGGCAACCGAGGGCGAATTGCGGCCAGGTGAGCGGGGTCTTCTCTGTCAGCTCATTCACGAACGGGCCGATCCGTTCGATCGGCCCGGCGAGGATCTTCGGGAACCAGGCGAGGTAGAGGACCTCCTGCGCGTCGTCGGCGCGCGACGCGGGTGGATCGCGGTAGCGGTCGACAATCAGCGCGATTGCCGTGAAGGCGTAGAAGGAAAACCCGGCCGGAGAGGACAGCCCCAATGCCGGCAGGCCGTCAATGCCTGCGGCAATCGGGTCGTAGTATTTGAGAAGCCCCATCATCACGAGGATCGCGACGGTGCCGCCCCAAACGGCCGTGCGCCGCGCCCCGGGGGATCCAGCCCTCAGAACCCGCCCTGCAACCAGGACGATCGCGACGACGATGGTGAGATAGAGAAGATTGAGAAGTCCGAAGCTGCCGTAGAAGACGATGCTGGCGAGCACCAGCCATGGCAGCCTCAACCGAACCGGCAGGAGCCAGAAGACGAGAACCGCCACCGGAAGGAAGAGCAGGAATTCGAGCGTGGTGAACAGCATCGAAAAGCGCCCTCCATCGCCCCTCGTTCTTGCGCGTCAGTAGGACGCCCCGCCGGCGCGCAACTCGGGCGGAATCTGGTCAATCGGAATGCCGGCATTGATCACGAGGTAATCCGCCAGCGCCTCGCGCTCTTCCGGGGTCGTCTTGATCTCGACATGGCTGGGGGAGTTCATCGTCCTGAGCCATGCTTCTCGGGTCCGCTCCTGCGTGACCACGACGGTAATGATGTGACAGGACTGGCAAAGCGCGAGCGCCATGTCGCGGCCGTCGCGGGGCAGATCGGCATCCGCCGCGAGGGGCGCGTTGGCCGCGAGGTAATGGGCGAGCGTGTCGGTCTGCCAGTCGTCGAGCGCGGCGATCCCGGGCGCCGCCCTCGCCGCCTCCAGCCGGTCGCGCCAGGCGGCGGCATCGCCGGTGCCGGTGGCGATCTCTGAGGCGAGATCGTCGGGGATCCCCCCGGTCCGCGCCTCTTCCAGCAGCGTCCGGCCGCCCATAGGGATGAAGTCGAACAGGTCCTCCTGCGCCGCGGCGGCAGAGGCGAGGCCGAGCGCGAGAAGGGCGGCGGCGGTTCGTGCGAAAGGTCTCATCCTGCATCCTCCCGCGCCGGCTCAGAACCTCAGTTCCGGCGGCACGTCCTGGTATTTCAGCGGCATGTTGATGGCGGAGTAATGCGCGAACGTGTCCCGCTCGACCTCGCTCATCGGGATCTCGGCGTGAAACGGCGCCTTGAAGGTGCCCTTCCAGCTCACCTCGTCGCGGTCCTGCATCAGGTAGCCGGAGAAGAGCGAGTGGCAGAACTGGCATTGCGCAACGGCAAGCTCGTTGCCGTCGGGCGGCAGGCGCGAGGCGTCTCCGGTCTCTCCGACATAGCGGGCGATGTCGGCGCCGACGGGGAAGTTCAGCGCGGCATAGCCGGCGAAGGTCTCGATGGCGGCGTCGGAGAGGTCGGGGTTCCTCTCCCGCGCCCAGGCGGCCCAGTCCTCGGCGCTGGCCGCGCGTTCTGCGGCGCCGGCAAGGGCGGCCGCATCGCCGGGGACGAGGCTTTCGCTCAGGATCGCCTTGCCGCCGGGCGGCATGAAGGCGAGATCATCGCCCTCCGCCCCGGCCCTCCCGGCAAGAAGCCCGGCGAGCAGCAGCGCGGCAGGGGCGGCTTTACTCCGCATCGGCGCCTCCGCCCCCGGCCGGCCGGCCGAACGAGAAGACCGGCACCGCCATCAGCCGCACCGCACGGTCGGGCGAGAAGCCGCCGCCGCGGAGCATGTCGAGCCGCATCGCCGTCTCGTCCTCGTAGAACTGCTCGCCGCAATGCGGGCAGACGAGGGCGGGAACGTCCTCGACCACAACAAGGCGGTCGCCGGACCAGATCGCGGTCTTGACCCGGTCGCGCGTCAGCCTGCCGGTCGCGCAGGACTGACAGCGCGGGGCTTCGGCGGCCTCAGCCGACGAGTGCACGGGCCGCTCCTGCGATGCCATCGGCATTCGGACGCATCCAGAGGAACATCTCGGGCGAGGCCGGCGGCGGCGCATCGGGGAAGGCCACGCGCTTGAACTTCGCGCCCTCGACATTCTCGGCGCAGCGCGCAACGACTTCGGCCGCGGGACCGAGGGTGTAGTAGGACTGGTCAACCGCCAGAAGGCGCTTGGTCTTCGCTACCGAGGTGACAAGCGTCTCGGTGTCCATCTCCTTGAGGACGCGCAGGTCGATGACCTCGACCCCCATCCCCTCGCCCTTGAGCGCCTCGGCCGCCTTGAGGACTTCGGGCATCCCGGCGCCCGATCCGACGATGGTGAGGTCGCTGCCCTCCATCCGCACCGCGGCCTTGTCGAGGGGCACTTCATATTGCTCGTCCGGCACCTCCTCGGTCAGGGTGCGCAGGCCGGCCGGGTAGAGATAGACGACCGGATCGGGCGAGCGCAGCGCCGAGACCATCATCCCCTTCGCGTCGTAGGGCGTCGAGGGGATGACCGTGCGGATGCCGGGGATATGCATGTAGAAGCTGTCTTCCTCGTAGCAGGAATGCTGCCCGGCGAAGCCCGGCGTCTGGCCAGTCATCTCGATCACCCAGACGACGGGCATTGAAGCCTTGCCGCCGGTCATGTGGCGGAGTTTGCCGGCAACGTTCTGGATCACCTCGAAGAGGATGAGCGCGCCCTGATAGGGGATGTAGGTCGCCGCCCGCGATCCGGCGAGGCCGGCGCCGAGGACGGCGGAGGCCATCCAGTTCTCGTCGATCCCGGTATTGACGACGCGCTTGCGGCCGAACTCGGTTTCAAGGTTGATCACCGGCAGGCCGGGGTTGGAGGCCACCGGCGGCGTCAGCTCGAAGATCCAGGTCATCGCCGGATCATCCTGCATTTCCTTCTGAACGGCCTCAAGGACCGCGTACATCCAGCTTTTCTCAGTCATGGTCGTGTCCTTTCAGATGCGGGGTCGCGGATCAGCCGAACTGGCGTGCGGCGACCGTTCCCTCGGCAAAGACGTGCTTGAGGCCGTCTTCAGGCGTGCAAAGCGGCTGCGACAGGCCCCACGTGAAGGCTTCGGCGATCTCGGCCTTGACCTCGTCCTCGATCTGACCGGCCCGGGCGTCGTCCAGAACGCCCCAGTCGACGAGGATCTTCCGGGCGATATCCACCGGATCGCGCTGCATCCATGCGCGGACCTCGCGCTCGGGCCGGAACGAGGTGATGGCAAGGGGGTCGTAGCCAAAAGCGCCGAGTTCACCCAGCTTCGCACCGGGGGCGCCCCAGTGGTTGTAGTAGCGGTAGGTCTTGGCCTCGATGAAGGTCGGCCCGCCGCCCGCGCGGGCGCGGTCGACCGCGTCCTTCGCCACATTGTAGACCTGCGTTACGTCCTGTCCGTCCACCGTTCGTGCCGGAATGCCGTAGGCGGCGGCTCCGTCGGCGATGTCCTTGTGCGGGCACGAATAGGAGTAATGCGCATACTGGTGATAGAGGTTGTTCTCGCACACATAGATCAGCGGCAGGTCGAGAAGCTTCGCGTTGTTGAGCGTGGAATGGAAATGCGGCGCGGCATAGTTGCCGTCGCCCGCGAAGACCACCGCCACCTGATCCGATCCCCGCGCCCGGAAGGCGAAGGCGGAGCCCGAGGCGATGACGGGCGCCGGCCCGATCATCCCATCCGCCCCGATGAAGCCGACCGACGGATCGGAGATATGCATCTCTGCCGCGTAGCCGCCGTTCATCCCGGTCGAACGGAAGTCCATCTCGGCCACCATCGTCGGGATGTCCACGCCCTTGGCGATCGCATGGCCCGAGGGCCGGTGCGAGGAATAGACGAGATCGATCTGCTCGAACGGTCCGCTGTTGCGCAAGGCGGCGCAGACGCCGGTCGCGACCGCCTCCTGCCCGGCATAGAAGTGATTGTAACCCCGGTAGTCCGGGTTGCCGAGCATCTGGTCGGCCTGGGTCCGCTCATGCCAGCGAATCTTCAGGATCGTCCGGTACATGTCGATCAACTTGTCGTCCGGCAGATCCATCGCGTGATAACCGATGTCGCCATTGGCGAGCGCACGGCGGGTCGATGCCGTAACCGAAACCGCCGCACCCGTCACTGCCGCCAGCTTGAGAAAGCCGCGGCGGCTTTCGGATTCGGGCACCTGACCGTCATCTTGCGGGTAGGTAACCTCATGTCCGTCATGGTCTTTCATGTCGTCCTCCCAACAATCGGCCTGACGGGAAAACCGTGAGATCCCGCCAGGATCGGCTGTAACGATGGGGCCGGCAGGGACGACCTGTCATTAACGCCCGTCAATCTGTTGCATGCTTTTTTGCACCGTGGGTCTCAGTCTGGATGACATGGCGCAGGCCGGGTGCCGCGCCGCTCGTCTAGACTCGTGGATGCACGCGCCAGCATTGGGAAGGCAGGATATGCCCGTCCACAACACCGAGATCGCAGACATCTTCGATCATGTCGCCGACCTGCTCGAGATCCAGGACGCCAACCGGTTCCGTGTCCGCGCCTACCGAAACGCCGCCCGCACGATCCGCGATCTGAACCGCAACCTCGCGGATATGCTGGCCGAGGGCACGGACCTCGCCGATCTGCCCGATATCGGCGACGACCTGGCCGCGAAGATCGCCGAGATCGTCAATACCGGCCACCTGTCGCTTCTTGAAGACCTCGCAAAGGAGATTCCGCCCGCCATCGTCGAGGTCACCGCCGTTCCAGGCATTGGACCGAAGCGCGCCCGGGCCCTCTTCGACGCTCTCGGCGTCAGTTCGCTCGACGATCTGCGCGAGGCAGCCGCCTCCGGGCGCATCGCTGCGCTTCCGGGATTTGGCGAGAAGACCCAGACGCGGATCCGCGACGAACTGGCGAAGGGCGACGTGGCCGAAAAGCGCTTCGGGATCGCGACGGCACAGGACTTCGCAGAACCACTATTGGCCTACATCCGCGGCATCGACGGCGTTACGAAGGCCGTGGTGGCCGGCAGTTACCGGCGGCGGAAAGAGACGGTCGGCGATCTCGACATCCTTGCTGTCGCCGAGAACGGCGGCGATGCGATTGGCCGGTTCACCGAATATGACGAGGTCAGGCAAGTCGTCTCGAAGGGGCAGACGCGGTCAACCGTTGTCTTGCGCTCGGGCTTGCAGGTGGATCTGCGCGTTGTGCCCGGCGTCAGCTATGGTGCGGCGATGCACTATTTCACCGGCTCCAAGGCACACAACATCGCCTGTCGGAAGCGGGCCATCGCGCGCGATCTGAAGCTGAACGAATACGGTGTATTCGACGGACAAAAGCGGATCGCCGGCAAGACCGAGGAGGAGGTCTATGCCGCAATCGGCCTGCCCTGGATCGCGCCGGAGCTGCGCGAAAACCGGGGTGAGATCGAAGCGGCAGAGACTGGCAAACTGCCCGCGCTTGTCACGCGGGACGACATTCGCGGCGATCTGCACGCTCATACAACGGCCTCGGACGGCCGCAATACGCTGCGCGAAATGGCAACGGCGGCGCAGGACCTTGGTTATGAATACCTCGGGATCACCGACCATTCGAAGAGCCAGACTGTCGCGGGTGGCCTAGGCAGGGACGAACTCCTCGCGCACCTGGAAAAGATTGACCGGCTGAATGAGGAACTCGGCGGTTTCCGTCTTTTGAAGTCGAGCGAGGTCGACATCCTCGAGAACGGCAAGCTCGATTATCATGACGATGTGCTCCGCCGGCTCGACCTCGTCGTGGCGGCAGTCCATTCCCGTTTCGACCTCAGCGAGGCGCAGCAGACGGAACGGATCATCCGGGCGATGGACAACCTGCATGTCACCATCATCGCACATCCGACCGGGCGTCTTATCGGCGAAAGACTCGCTTATGCGGTCGACATGGAGAAGGTAATCACCGCAGCCAGGGAGCGGGGCTGTTTTCTTGAGATCAACGCCCATCCGATGCGACTCGACCTCAATGATCTGCACGCCCGGATGGCGCGCGATGCCGGTGTGAAGCTGTCGATCGGCACGGATTCACACTCCACCGGCGGGCTGGAGAACATGCGTTTTGGCATCGACCAGGCCCGCCGCAGTTGGCTCAGCGCCGAAGACGTCCTGAATACGCGCCCTTGGTCGGAACTGTCGAAGCTGATCCGCCGAGGGTGACTTTGCGGGAATGGCGCCATCACGCCACCTCGCGGCGAGTCCGATTGCGCGGGGCACCGCCGTCGCGCAATGGCGACAACGCCCACGGGTGCCGACCGTGGATCGGCCGCGTCGATCCGCGCATCGGCCGGGTCACGGCGGCTTGCTTCCCCGCGTTCGAAACCGTGGAGAGCGGCAGCGCGAATTGATCAAGCACAATGTGCGCAGGCCGGAGATGCGAAATATTTGCGGCAGGCAAGACGAGGAACGTGGCGTGAAGAAACGGTCAGCAGAATCAACCGAACAGACAATGCCCATCGGGGTTCGGCAAGCCGTAGGTGTCTTCGATTCCTTTGAAAGGCTGAAAGCCGCCTTCTACGACCTCCGCATGGCCAGCGTCAGAAGCGCCTCTATCGTGGCCGTGGCCATCGGCGGTGTCCTGATGTGGATGCGTGTCGCCGATGCCGAAAAGGAGCGGCTTGCCGTCACCATCATGAAAGAGAATTCTGGTCGCGACGTTCATGTTCACTCTTGGAACCGGTAGCGACACCCTGAACTGGACCGACCAATCGTGGCCGTGCGACCCGGCCTGAATTCAATGCCGGTCTCGGCGGGGGGATGCTTGGAATGACCGTCGACATCTTCATTGTCCTTGCCGTCCTTGCCGTCGCGATGATCCTCTTTGCGACTGAATGGCTCTCGGTCGATGTCGTCACGCTGGGGCTCGTGGCGACACTGACGGTCACAGGCATTCTCAGCCCCGCCGAAGCGTTTGCGGGCTTCGGCAGCGAAGTGATCGTCATCCTCGCCTCGATCATGGTCCTTGCGGGGGCGGTCGTGAAGGCGGGGGCGATGGACCGGCTTGCCGAAACCGTTCACAACCTCTCGCGCGGGCGCAAGACCCCTACGCTTCTCACGCTTCTGTCGGTCTCGGCGGCCAGCTCTGCTTTTCTCAGCAACACCAACGTGACCGCGATCATGACCCCCGTGGCGCTGGGCGCCGCGCGTCGTGCCGGGCTCAGCCCGGGCCGCGTTCTCATGCCTGTCGCCTATGCCTCGATCCTTGGCGGGACCTGCACGATCATCGGCACGTCGACCAACCTGGCCGGCAGCGCGATGGTCGAACGGATGGGGATGGAGCCGTTCTCGCTGTTCGAGTTCCTTGGCATCGGTGCGATCACTGCCCTTGCCGGTATCATCTGGCTCGTCTTCGGCGCGCGGTGGCTGCTTCCCGTGCAGACTGCGGCTGAGTTCGAAGGCCAGCCCGAACCTCGCCGCTTCTTCACGACGCTCAGCCTGCCCGAAGGGTCGCCCGCGATCGGGCAACCTGTGCGCGAGGTGAAGCTTGATGACTTCGACACCGATCTTCTCGCCGTCGTGCGCGGCGGAGAGCGGCTTGCCCCACATCCGTCGCGCAAGATCCAGGCGGGCGATGAGCTGATCGTCCGCGCCTCGCGGAGCGGGCTTCTGAAGCTCAAGAAATCGCCGCACTACACGCTGGAGCCGGACGAACACTTCGGCGAGAGATACCTCGATGAAACCGACTTCTCGATGGTCGAGGCTCTGATCGCCCCTCAGTCCCGTCTGGTGGGCCGGACATTGAAGCAGCACGGCTTTTTCGAAGAGTTCCGGGGGATCGTCCTCGCCATTTATCGCCGCGACCTGAGCCGCCCCGCCCGGATCGAGAACATGCGCCTAAGGGCCGGAGACGTTTTGCTCTTGCAGGGACCGGAAGCGGCGCTTGGCGAGCTGCGCGGCGGCAAGGACCTGCGCGTCCTGATGGAGGTGGATCAGGCCACCATGACGCGGCATGAGGGCCTGCTGACGCTCGGCGCCATGTCCGCGGCCGTCGTCGCCGGTGCGCTGGGGCTCGTTCCGTTCTCCGTTGCGATCCTGGTCGCGGTGCTTGCCGTCGTTCTTTCGGGCGGTATCACGATGGAACAGGCGTACCGCTTGATCGACTGGCGGCTCCTTATCCTCATCGGCGGGATGACGAGCCTCGGGGTTGCGATGGAGAAAAGCGGCGCGGCGCTTTTCGTGGCCGAGCACATTGTCGGCGTCGGCAGGATCTTCGGCCCATGGGCCGCCATGGCTGCCTTCGCGATCCTGGCTATCCTGCTGACCCAGCCAATGTCGAATGCCGCCGCCGCGCTGACGGTGATGCCGGTGGCCGTCGCCGCCGCCCCCGGCCTCGGGATGGAGCCGCGCACGCTTGCCGTCCTGGTGACGCTGTCGGCCTCGCTCTCCTTCATCTCGCCGCTCGAACCGGCCTGCCTTCTGGTCTACGACCTCGGCCGCTACCGGTTCATGGACTATGTTCGCGCCGGGACGCCGCTGACGCTGATCTCATTGACGTTGCTTCTGATCCTTGTGCCCGTCTTCTGGCCTTGATCGCAGGCAGGTCTGCCGGCGATGGGCTGAGGCGCGCCCCCAAGCGCGGCGGTGTCAGAGAGGCGTCGCGTGTTTGGCGGTCGCTTTCTTGGCAACCTCGGACACGGTTTCCAGGGTTTCCCTGTTCGCGCTCACTTCACCGCGGACGAAGTGACCGGCGCAACGGGTGCAAAGGTCGAGCCATTCGCGGATATCCTCGGCGACCCTTTCGGCGGAATGTGCTTGCCAATCCTGCATCGCCTTCGCCGCGGCGCCGGGATCGACGCGCCCTTGGCTGAAGAGGTCCGAGCTCGCCCGCAACGCAGTCCGCGCCGCTTCGTGCCGACGTTCGAACCAGTGCTTGGAGAATGTTTCAACCTCCGCGAGGAGTTTCTCCTGAACCTCCCAGAACTGGTGAAACTGCGGACCTGCCAGCGGATTGAGGGCAAGCGCGGCGAGAGCTTCCCGACCGAGATCGGGGATTGCGGTCGTATCGGATTTAGTGCTGGCCATCGGATGCCCCTGTGCATGCTCCATGAAAGACAACGGACTATTGCGCGTTCCGTCTTCGTGGGCATTGACACCGATCAAGTTCCGGCTTTGCGCGCGGCTCTGTTGCGGAAAAGGTGGGCGTTGATCCGGATCAATTCGCCATCAGGGATATGTGCACAATCGAAAATGGTGGGACGAGATAGAGAAGGTTTTTCAGAGCCCGATCACCCGCCAACGCGGTTCGAGATTGTTGCCACGCTGGCGGAAAGCTTCGCGATGACCGAAATCGGTTTCGTACACATCCGGTCGCCTCAGAACGGCAAGGACACCCGTCCGAGGCGCATGCTAAAGCTGACCGGTCCGGAAGCGTTCCGGACCGCGCTGAAGCCATGGGCACGCTCTTTTGGCGCGGGACAGGAGTTGACCTTCGAAGGGGACTCCGCCGCTCCGGTGCTCTTCGTTCTGAACGGCTGGCTGAGGATCTCAAAATCCCTCGATGACGGTCAGCGCCAGATCATAGACTTCGTTCTTCCCGGCGATTTTGTCGCGTCCGCGTCAGCGGATGGCACGGCCTCCACACTTCAGATCGATGCGCTGACAGATGCCAGTGTCGCGGTCTTAAGCGAAATCCAGTGGACGAAGCTGCAACTGGACCGCCCCGACCTTCACTGGCAGACGATCCACCTGTGGGCAGCCGCGCAAGCCCGTCTTGCGGAAAGGATTCTGCGTCTGGGCAAGGGCGGCGCGCAGATGCGTATCGCCTATGCGCTTCTTGAACTTTGCCTCCGGCTCAAAGTGACCGGCGCGTCGGAAAACTGCAGTTTCCGCCTTCCCCTGACCCAGCAGCAGATCGGCGACTTCACTGGCCTTTCCTCGGTCCATGTCTGCCGGACGATGCGCAAGCTCATCGAGAGCGGCATCATATCCGTCAGCGACCACCTGGTTATCCGGATCAACGATCTCACGAAACTGTCGAAGCTTGCGGGTGCGGATATCCAGCAGCTTTCCCGCGAGATCATGCCAAAACCCGTCTGAGTGCAACACATTGACTTCAATCATGGTGCGCAGGCCATGCAGGTGTACCGTCGGCGCGTCAGGCTTTAGCCCTGACCGTTCCGCGTGGATGGGGAGAGAGGAAAGCCTGCCTTGGCTGAAAACGCGCATATTGGCCACATCGTTGCGATCGAAGGCAGCACCGTCGATGTTCGGTTCGAAGCGGCCTTGCCCGCTATCGCGACGCGACTGGTGACCCTTTCCGATCCCGCGATGACGATCGAGGTGGCAAGCCTGCCCGACCGCGAAACCGCGCGGGGTCTGGTGCTGAACCCAACGGCCGAACTACGCCTCGGTATGCCCGTGCGCGACACCGGACGCAGCCTTAGCGTTCCGGTGGGCGAGGCGCTTCTCGGCCGCATGGTGAACCTCTTCGGAGACACGATCGACGGCAAGCCCCCGCCCGAGGACATGCCGCGCCGCTCGATCCATGGGACGCCGGTGCCGCTGTCCCGACGCCGCGCAGAGGGTGAGATCTTCGAGACCGGCATCAAGGCCATCGACCTTCTCAGCCCCCTTGAACGCGGCGGCAAGGCCGGGCTTTTCGGCGGCGCGGGGGTCGGCAAGACCGTTCTGGTGACCGAGATGATCCACAACATGGTCGCCGAATATCACGGGGTCAGCCTTTTCTGCGGCATCGGCGAACGTTGCCGCGAAGCCGAGGAGCTGTATCGCGAGATGCAGGAGGCCGGAGTTCTCGACCGCACGATCATGGTCTTCGGCCAGATGAACGAAAGCCCCGGCGTCCGCTTTCGCGTCGGTCATGCGGCCCTGACCATCGCCGAATACTTCCGCGACGACCTTCGGCGCGATGTGCTTGTTCTCATCGACAACATCTATCGCTTCGTCCAGGCCGGGTCCGAGGTCTCGGGCCTTCTCGGCCGCATCCCCTCGCGCGTCGGTTACCAGCCGACGCTCGGCACCGAACTTGCGGAGCTGGAGGAGCGGATCTGTTCGACCGACCGGGCCAGCATGACCTCGATCCAGGCAGTCTATGTGCCGGCCGACGATTTCACCGATCCGGCGGCGACGCATACCTTCTCGCATCTCTCGGCATCGATCGTTCTGTCGCGGAAGAAGGCGTCGGAAGGGCTTTATCCCGCCATCGACCCGCTCAAGTCCTTCTCGAAGATGCTGACGCCTGGTGCCGTCAGCGAACGGCACTACCGAATCGCCCGCGCGGTGAGAAACACGCTTGCCGAATATGACGACCTCAAGGACATCATCGCGATGCTCGGGCTTGAGGAACTGTCCGAGAAGGATCGCGCAACCGTCCGGCGCGCGCGGCAGATAGAGCGGTTCCTGACCCAGCCGTTCTATTCGACCGAAAAGATGACAGGCATGCCCGGGCGGTTCGTGCCCCTCGGCGACACGCTGGATTCGTGCGAGCAGATCCTCGGTGACGCCTTCCGGGATCGCCCCGAAAGCGCCTTCTACATGATCGGAACGGTGGATGAACTGACCGAAAGAGAGGCGGAGAGCGATGCGGCTTAGGATCATCCTGCCCGACCGCCTCTGCCTCGATAAGAGGGTCCGCCGGATCGTGGCCGAAGCGCCCGACGGCGCTTTCGGGATGCTGCCCAATCACATCGATTTCGTCTCGCAGCTCGTCCCCGGCATCCTTGTCTACGAGGATACGGACGGGCGAGACCGCTACGCCGGCATCCATGCCGGCACGTTGGTCAAGATCGGCGACGACGTGCTCGTCTCGACCGCTAACGCGGTGTTGGGCGACGATCTGGACACCGTGCAGCGCCGCGCGCGCGCCGCCTTCCGCGAGGCGGAGGAAAGCGAACGCTCCGCCCGTTCTGCCCTCGCCCGGCTAGAAGCGCAGATGGTGCGCCATTTCCTCGAACTGGAGCAGGAAACGTGACGGCCAGAACCGACAGCAAAGAGGAGGCCGACGAGATCGTGCGCAAGGCGCGGCTGAAGCAGAAGGCACTGCGTCAGCCACATCGCAGCGCATGGTATGGGCTCGGCCTCTTCGGGCTGGTCGGCTGGGCGGTGGCTGTGCCGACGATCGCGGGCATCGCGCTCGGTCTCTGGATCGATGCGCGGACGAATTCCGGCACATCCTGGACGCTCATCCTGCTTCTGGCGGGGGCGGCGCTCGGTTGTCTCAATGCATGGTACTGGGTCCAGCGCGAGGGGCGCGGCGAATGAAACGGAGGTGACACGATGACGACGACACTTGTCACGGCGGCGGTCGCAGGGGCTGCGTTCGGTGTGCTCTATTTCGGGATTCTGTGGCATTCGACGCGAACTCTCACAGCGACAGGCGGATTCCGAACCTTTGCGCTGGCGGCATTCGCGCGGCTGGTGCTGGTCCTTGCCGGACTCGCGGTATTCTTCATGCTGAGCGGCGCTGCATCCGACCTTGTTGCCGCGGCGTTCGGCTTCATCGCGGCGCGTGAAGCCATCAAGCGCATGATCTCGCACAAACGGGTGGAAGGCTGACGATGCAGATCAGTCCCGACCAATGGATACTGGCCGAATGGCAGGGCTTCGCGCTCAACGCGACGATCGCCTTTACGTGGCTTGTGATGCTCATCCTCGCCCTGGGCTCATGGCTCATCACCTCGCGGCTGTCGACGGGCGAGACGGTGTCGCGCTGGCAGGTCATGCTGGAGGTCGTCGTCACCGGCATCCGTGACCAGATCGCCGAGATCGGGGCCGAGGAGGGCGACCGCTACCTGCCGTTCATCGGCACGCTCTTTCTGTTCATCGCAACATCGAACCTCCTGGCGGTTGTGCCGGGTTATCAGCCGCCGACCGGATCGCTTTCGACTACGGCGGCGCTTGCCATCGCTGTGCTCATCGCGGTGCCCGTGTTCTCCATCGCACGGCAAGGGATCGGCGGCTACCTGAAGACCTATGTCCGGCCGACGCCCTTGATGCTGCCGTTCAACCTTGTGGCCGAAGTCTCGCGCACCGTGGCGCTCGCCGTCCGGCTTTACGGCAACGTCATGAGCGGGACGGTCATCGTCGGCATCATCATCAGCGTGGCGCCATTCTTCTTCCCGGTGATGATGCATGTGCTCGGCCTGCTGACCGGTTTCATCCAGGCCTACATCTTCGCCGTCCTCGCGATGGTCTATATCGCCTCGGCCGCGCGCAAGCAGACCGCACCCTCACCGAATGACACAAGCGGAAAGGAACCCTGATCATGGACGCCACAGTCTGGATCGCCATCGTCTCCATCGTCACGGCGGGGCTGACCATCACCATCGGCGCCATCGCCCCCGCGATCGCAGAGGGGCGCACCGCTTCTCAGGCGCTGATGGCGATCGCCCAGCAGCCCGACGCCTCCAACACGATCACGCGGACGCTGTTCGT
Source organism: Paracoccaceae bacterium (assembly GCA_050289105.1). Classification (GTDB taxonomy): domain Bacteria; phylum Pseudomonadota; class Alphaproteobacteria; order Rhodobacterales; family Rhodobacteraceae; genus Albidovulum. Next base: position 26,015 of record JBNKFC010000060.1, read on the forward strand.
CAGCCTTGCCATGATCGAATCCACCGCAATCTACTGCTTCGTCGTCGCGATGATCCTGCTGTTCGCCAATCCGTTCGTGGACATTGCGATCACGGCGACCGGAGGATAGGGCCGTGCAGATCGACTGGCTGACCGTCGCGGCGCAGCTTGTAAACTTCCTCGTCCTGATCTGGCTGCTTAAGCGTTTCCTTTACGGCCCGATCACCGACGCGATGGCGCGGCGTGAAAAACGCATCAGCGACCGGCTGTCGGACGCGCGCCACGCCCGCGAGGAGGCCGAAGCCGAAACTGAGGCGCTGCGCGACAAGCAGCGCGCGCTCGACTTGAGCCGCGAGGCCGAAATGGCGAAGGCCCGCGCCGAGGCGGACGAGCTACGGGCCAAGCTGGAACAGGAGTTGCGCGAGGAAGCCGAACAGAAGCGCGCGGCGTGGCTCGACCACCTGAAAGAGGACCGGGCCGAGATCGTCCTTGCCCTGCAAAAGCGCATGGCTACCCATGTCCGCGATGTCGTGCGCCGCATCCTGTCGGATTTCGCCGATGCCGATCTTGCCGACCAGATCGCGTCGGAATTCGCGCTGAGGATTGAGAGGCTGGAGGAGGAGGACCGCCAGCGCCTCGCGATGACGGCCGCCAAGATGCACGAGCCGGCGCTTATCGAGAGCGGAATGGAGCTGCCGTCCAGCGCTCGCGGACGTATCACGCGGTCGATCCACGAACATATCGCCGAACATGTCGAGGTGGATTACCGCATCGCCGAGGATGTGCTGTTCGGCATCCGCCTGACCCTTGGCCACCAGGTTCTGGAATGGTCGGCGGGCCGCTATCTCGACCGGATCGAGACGCTCGTCGGTGAAAGCCTCGACAGCGCGGCAAGCGAGGCGGCGGATGCGGCCTGATAGCCCAGCCATGTCCGAACGGCTTGCCGGCAGTCTCTTCGACCGGATGGACCGCATCCTGGCCGACACGAAGGCGTCGGTCGAGATCGCCGATATTGCCCGCGTGCTCAGTGTCGGCAACGGCATCGCCCGGATCGCCGGATTTCCGGATCTGCGCGCGGATGAGCTTGTCACCTTCGCGGGCGGTCAGATCGGCATCGCCTCAAGCCTCGCCGCCGACCGGATCGGCGTCATCGTTCTGGGCGATACCGAGGGCATCCGGCCCGGCGACAAGGTTCGCCGCACATGGCGCGTCGTCGACACGCCGGTGGGTACTGCGCTTCTCGGCCGCGTCGTCGATGCGCTAGGCAGGCCGCTCGACGGGGCGGGGCCGCTTCGCACGCAGGAACGCGAACCCGTGGAACGCCCGGCCCCGCCGATCATGCACCGCGCGCCCGTCAGCGCGCCCCTTCAGACCGGCATCAAGGCCATCGACGCTGCGATACCCATCGGCCGCGGCCAGCGCGAACTCATCGTCGGCGACCGGCAGTCCGGCAAGACCGCCATCGCGGTCGATGCGATCCTGAACCAGAAGGGGACCGGCGTCCTCTCGATCTATTGCGCCATCGGGCAGCGCGCTTCTGCAGTCGCCCGGGTGATCGACACGCTCCGCAGGAACGATGCGCTCGACCGCACCATCGTCGTCGTGGCGGGCGGCGAGGATGCGCCGGGGCTCCAATTCATCGCGCCCTATGCGGCGACGACCATGGCCGAGCATTTCATGGCCGAGGGCCGCGACGTGCTGATCGTCTACGACGATCTGACCCGCCATGCCCGCGCTTATCGCGAGCTGTCGCTGCTGCTTCGCCGCCCGCCGGGGCGCGAGGCTTATCCGGGCGACATCTTCTACATCCACTCGCGGCTTCTCGAACGCTCGACACGGCTTCGCGAGGAATATGGCGGCGGGTCGCTGACCGCGCTTCCGGTGATCGAGACGCAGGCACAGAACATCTCGGCCTTCATTCCAACCAACCTCATTTCCATCACCGACGGGCAGATCTACCTTTCCCCGGACCTCTTCGAGAAGGGTCAGCTTCCCGCCATCGACATCGGCACCTCGGTCAGCCGCGTCGGCGGCAAGGCGCAGCTGCCGGCATTCCGCGCCGTCGCGGGCGACCTTCGGCTCTACTACGCCCAGTTCGAGGAACTGGAGACCTTCGCCCGCTTCGGCACCCAGATCGACGCCGAGACGCGCCGCAGGCTCGACCGCGGGTTGCGCGTGCGCGAAGTGCTGAAACAGCACGAGCACGACCTTCTCGACGTTCCCGCCCAGATCGCCGAACTTCTGGCCGCAACCGAGGGGCTTTTCGACACGATCCCGGCCGACCGCGTGGCCGAGGCGGGCCGCCGCGCGGC
>JBNKFC010000061.1:0-7874 GCA_050289105.1 Paracoccaceae bacterium
GATGCCGTCGGCGACGAAGGACGGGCAGGTCGAAAGCGCCAGCGTCGGCTGGGCAATGTAGTTGTCGGGGTCCGCCTCGATCTTGTGGCGGAAGTTCTCGATCTGCTCGGTGGTGGATGCTGGCCCGACGAGCATGCCGTAGCCGCCCGAGCCATGTACTTCCTTGACCACCAGATCGCGGAGGTTGTCGAGGACGTAGGCCAGATCATCGGATTTCGCGCATTGCCACGTGGGCACGTTCTGGAGGATCGGCTCCTCGCCGAGGTAGAAGCGGATCATCTCGGGCACGTAGGTGTAGACCGCCTTGTCGTCGGCGACTCCGGCCCCCGGTGCGGAGGCGATCGTCACCCCGCCGGAGCGGTAGACATCCATCAGGCCGGGCACGCCCAGCATCGAATCCGGGCGAAAGCACAGCGGATCGAGGAAGGCGTCGTCGACGCGACGGTAGATCACGTCGACCCGTTTCGGCCCCTCCGTCGTGCGCATCCAGACGAGCCCGCTTTCCACGAAGAGATCCGGCCCCTCGACCAGTTCGACCCCCATGAGGTCGGCAAGGAAGGAGTGTTCGTAATAGGCGGAGTTGTAATGGCCGGGCGTGAGGATCGCGACGGTGGGCTCGCCTTCGCAGCGCTCGGGTGCGACCGACGCCAGCGTGCGCCGCAGAAGTTCGGGGTAGGCCTCGACCGGTTCGATCCGGTTCTCGCGGAAGAGTGCCGGGAACATCCGCATCATGATTTCCCGGTTTTCCAGCATGTAACTGACGCCGGACGGCGTGCGGCAGTTGTCCTCCAGCACGAAGAACTCGTCCGGCCCGGTGCGGACGAGGTCGATGCCGACGATGTGGGAATAGACCCCCTTCGGCGGGACGAAGCCGGTCACCGCCTTCTCATAGGCTTCGTTTCCGTAGACGAGATGCGCGGGGATGCGGCCGGCGCGGATGATCTCGCCGCGCCCGTAGACATCGACGAGAAAGGCGTTGAGCGCCCGCGCCCGCTGCTTGATCCCGCGGTCGAGCTTGCGCCATTCCGCCTGGCTGAAGACCCGTGGGGACATGTCGAACGGGATGAGCCGGTCGGGATCGCCTCCTTCGCCATAGACCGCGAAGGTGATGCCGATGCGCCGGAAAAGTTCCTCTGCCTCGGCCTGCTTCATCTGTCGAAGCTCGGCAGGCATCGAGCGGGTCCAGCCTTCCAGCGCGGCATAAAGGTCGCGTACGGCGCGGCCGTCATACATCTCGTTGAAATGGCTTGCTGTCATCAATCACCCTACCCGCGCCGCGGCGATTCCGGCGGCGTTTGTGCAATTGTTAGGCATACCGGTCCGCCGGGGAAAGGCGCAGCGTGCAATTCGCCCCTGCAAGCGTCGGAAAGTCGGCGGGAAAAGCGGCACCTGCCCGATCTTTGGGCGGATCGGCGCGTCGGGGCCGGCCTTGCGCAGCAGCGGCCCCACATCCTATGTCTGGGTCTGAACAGGAATGAGGACGCCATGACCATCACCACGCGCCAACCGCTTCACGACGCCAACGCGACTGCCGGAGGCGGGCTTGGCGATCTGCCGGAATGGGATCTGAGCGACCTCTATACAGCCCCGGATGCGCCGGAAGTGTCGCGCGACATGGCGTGGCTGGAAAAAGCCTGCGCCGGCTTCGCGGCCGACTTTGAGGGCAAGCTCGCGGGCCTCGACGCCGCGGGGATGCTCGACTGCATTCAGCGCTACGAGCGCATCGAGGCGGTTGCGGGGCGGATCATGTCCTATGCGGGCCTGCGCTACTACCAGAACACGGTCGATGCGGGCCGCGCCAAGTTCATGTCGGATTGCCAGGACAAGGTCACTGACTTCACCACGCCGCTGGTGTTCTTCTCACTGGAATTCAACCGGATCGAGGATGCGGCTTACCAAAAGCTCTTCTCGGCCAATGCCGACATCGCCCGCTACAAGCCGGTCTTCGACAGGATGCGCGCGATGCGGCCCTACCAGCTTTCGGATGAGCTGGAAAAATTCCTGCACGACAATTCGGTCGTAGGCGCCTCGGCCTGGAACAAGCTCTTCGACGAGACCATGGCAGGGCTGGAATTCACGGTCGCGGGAGAAGCCGAGCCGATGAGCCTCGAAGCGGTGCTGAACCTCCTTTCCGAGCAGGATCGCGACCGGCGTGAGGCCGGTGCACGGGCGCTGGCGCAGGTCTTCGGTGACAACGTCAAGCTCTTCGCCCGCGTTCACAACACGCTCGCCAAGGAAAAGGAGATCGAGGACCGCTGGCGCAAGATGCCCACGCCGCAGACCGCGCGGCACCTCTCGAACCATGTCGAACCCGAGGTGGTCGAAGCGCTCAGGAACGCCGTCGTCGCCGCCTATCCGAAGCTCTCGCACCGCTACTACGCGCTGAAGGCGAAGTGGATGGGACTGGACAGGCTCCAGGTCTGGGACCGGAACGCGCCGCTGCCGATCGAGGAGAAGAAGACCGTCGGCTGGGACGAGGCGCGCGAGATGGTGATGTCGGCCTATGCCGCCTTCGCGCCGGAGATGGCAACGATCGCGGAGCCGTTCTTCGACAAGGGCTGGATCGACGCGGGCGTGAAGCCCGGCAAGGCACCCGGCGCATTTGCCCATCCGACCGTGACGGACGTCCACCCTTACGTTCTCTTGAACTACCTCGGCAAGCCGCGCGACGTGATGACGCTGGCGCATGAGCTTGGCCACGGCGTCCACCAGGTGCTTGCGGCGCCGCAGGGCGAGATGTTGGCCTCGACCCCGCTGACACTGGCCGAAACCGCTTCGGTCTTCGGCGAGATGCTGACCTTCCGCAAGCTTCTGGCTCAGGCGAAGACGCCCGCCGAAAGGAAGACCCTGCTGGCCGGCAAGGTCGAGGACATGATCAACACCGTCGTCCGCCAAATCGCCTTCTACGACTTCGAGTGCAAGCTCCACGCCGCGCGCCGGGCAGGCGAACTCACGCCCGAGGACATCAACACGCTCTGGATGAGCATTCAGGGTGAAAGCCTTGGGCCGGTGTTCGAATTCATGCCCGGATACGAGACCTTCTGGTCCTATATCCCGCATTTCGTCCACTCGCCGTTCTACGTCTACGCCTACGCCTTCGGCGACGGCCTCGTGAACGCGCTCTATGCCGCCTACGAGGAAGGGCTGCCGGGCTTCGAGGAGAAGTATTTCGAGATGCTGAAGGCGGGCGGGTCGAAGCACCACAAGGAGCTTCTGGCGCCCTTCGGCCTTGACGCGTCGGACCCGAAGTTCTGGGACAAGGGCCTCAGCATGATCGCCGGCATGATCGACGAACTGGAGGCGATGGAGGAATGATCCGCCCCTCGCCGGTGCCAAAAGCCTAGACCGGCGAGGCATCGCATCTGCGGCTGCACGGGGGCCGGCGGGACTTCCTGCCCTTCCCTTGACAGAGATCTGAGGGCGGTTGCCCAACACAGGCCCTTCGCTAGACTGCCGCCATGGCGCCCGCACGCATCGTTCTCCATTTGCCGAAACCGGTCTTGAGCGGGCAAGAGCCGCTCAAGCATTTCTACCAACACCTTCGCGACGGGCTGTCCGAGCGCGGGGCCGAGGTGGCAATGGTGCCCCACGACCGGACCTTCCTTCTGGCCGAGGTGGTGGAGGACACGGATTTCCACATCGTCGATCACGGCGATCTACGCCATCCGCGCATCTTGAATGCCGGCATCGCTTATCTTTTCCCGTTCTGGAACCTCGACCCGCACGGCATCCGCGCGTTGTCGTCGATCGGCGAGGAGGAGTTCCGACGGCAGGATATCGACGGCAAGGCGGCCAACCTCTTCTTCCGCTACCTGGTGCGGCGCTGGGTGACCGCGCGCCGGTCGCGCGGCTGGCAACCGAACCGTCAGACCGAACTGCCCGAGGGTGCCATCGCCGTCTTCCTGCAATGCGAGGCGGACCGCATGGTCGGCGAAACCCGCCATCTCGATCGGGAGGCGATGGTCGCGGCCCTTCTTGCCCGCGACGATCCGCGCCCGATCGTGATCAAGCCGCATCCGCGCGACACCGACCCCGCGACTGAGGTCTGGCTCGACCGGATCGCGGCGAGCGACCGCCGGGTGACGGTCACGAAGGCCAATATCCACGACATCCTGTCGAGGGCGGCGCTGTGCGTCACCATCAACTCCGCCGTGGGGATCGAGGCAATGCTGCACCGGGTGCCGGTAATCCTCTGCGGCCGGGCCGATTTCCACCATGCAGCGGTCACGGTGCGCAATCCGCGCAGGATGGACGACGCGATCACCGAGGCGTTGTCCCGCCCCTGGCCGCATGTGCGCTACCTCTACTGGTATTTCCGGCTCAACTGCATTGATGCCGGAAGCCCGACGCTGATCGATGACACGCTTGCGAAGATCGCCCGAACCGGATTCGATACCGGCAGTTTCGGCATCCGCGCCGGGATTGCGAGGTAACCGCCCATGCCCTACATCATTTTTAGACTGATCCTCTTCGTCATCGTCATCGGCCTTCTGGGCTTTTTCAGCCTTGGCCCCGGCATCATCGAAAAAGGCCAGAACCGGGTCACCGCCCACGAACCCTGGCCAGTAAGCCCGGCGGCGCAGGCGATGCACGAGCGTATGATCATCGGCGACTGGCACGCCGATTCCCTGCTCTGGGGGCGTGACCTGACGGAGCGGTCCTCACGCGGGCAGGTCGATCTGCCGCGTTTGGCCGAGGGAAACGTGGCGCTTCAAGTGTTCACGACGGTGACGAAAAACCCCTCGGGCCTCAACGACGAACGCAATTCCGCCTCGACGCGCGACGACATCACGCTCCTGTTCTTCGCCCAGCTCCGGCCGCTCAGGGCCTGGCTCGACCTGACACAACGGGCGCTGGTGCAGGCCGAGGCGCTGGCGGCGGCAGAGGCGAAGGCCCCCGACGTGGTCAAGATCATCCGCAACCGCGCCGATCTCGACAGTGTGCTGACGCGCCGGGCGGCGGGCGAGAAGGTGGTTGGCGCGATCCTCGGCGCCGAGGGCGGCCATGCACTGTCGGGGGAGATTTCCAATCTCGACAAGCTTTACGATGCGGGCTTCCGGCTCATGGGCCTCACGCATTTCTTCGACAACGAGCTCGGCGCCTCGCTCCAGGGCGGGGGCGGCGCGGAGAAGGGATTGACCGATTTCGGCCGCGCGGTCGTGACAAAGCTGGTCGAGAAGAAGATGATCATCGACCTCGCCCATGCCTCCCCCGCCGTCGCACGCGATGTGCTGGACATGGTCGACGTGCCGGTCGTGGTCAGCCATACCGGCATCTACAGCCATTGCCAGACGGTGCGGAACTTTCCCGACGACCTGATGAAGGCCATCGCCGAGAAGGGCGGCCTGATCGGCATCGGCTTCTGGGAGGAGGTGACCTGCGACGACAGCCCGGCGGGCATTGCCGGCACCATCGTCGCGGCGATCGGCGTTGTCGGCGAGGATCACGTCTCGCTCGGGTCGAATTTCGACGGGGCGGTGAGGACGACGTTCGACGTGTCGGAACTGGCGGCACTGACCCAGGCGCTGATCGACACGGGGCTGGATGAGCCGGTGATCGCCAAGGTCATGGGCGGCAACATGGTACGGTTCCTTCAGGCCGCGCTGCCTGAAGGTTGATTTCTGGCCACAGGCCGCCCGGTCGAACGTCATCGCGACGGCCGCAACCGGGCGGTGGCCGTGATCCGGCTACGGGACACGGCGGCGTGGTCCACTCCGCCATGCCGACTGCAGTCTAGACCGACAGAACGTCCTTGAAATGCTCCGCGAGGTCATGGACCGGCACGTTGACAAGGTCCTTGGCAAGATCGGCATGCAGCGCCGCCGCCGGGGCGCCCTTGATGCGGTCCCGGAGCACTCCGAGCATCTTCGCTGGGGCCGCGATGATCAGGCGGTCGGGCTTGGCTTGCCCCCATTCCTGATCCAGCGCCTCGGTAAGGTGATGGGCAAAGCGCATACGCCCCTGTTCGTCGACGTTGTCGTGCGGATCGAAACCGTGGCGCGCAACGCCGCCCGGACCGCCGGTCTGCCGGCCGGGACGGTCGACGAATTCGATCTGGGTGTCAGCGAACTGGCTGGCGGCCAGACCGGCAACCTCCCTCAACCCCGTGCCGACCCCTTCGTTGAGAAGGAATCGTGCCGATTCGTCATCAGCGACAAGAACTAGTGTGCGTACCGGCTTCATGGGCAGTCTCCGATTTGAGCTTCGTTGAAATCCATTTGGCCACCTGCCGGCGATCGCGCCATGACTTGTGTCAATGGCGCGCGCTTAACCGCCGGCGGCAAAGACCCGGTCGATCATCGCCTGGGTGCCCTTCGCATCCTCCAGAGTCCAGGCATAGGGTGCGCCTTCGCGCAAGGTGCGCCCGAACGCCTCGACCTGGTTGCGGTACTGCCGGGCGCCGGGGAAACGCTCGACATGATCGGGCTTGCCCGGGCGGAACATGTGCACCTGCGCCTCGCCGAAAAGTCCGGCGTTGAAGGGCGCGGTCAGGCGGATCACGCCGGCCTCGCCCTGGAAAACCACCTCCTGCCGCGGCGGCAGCCGCATCGAGGTCATGGCCCCGTAGGTGAAGCGCCCGCCCGGCCCCTCCATGTCGGCGAGCACCTGGGCGAAGACATCCACGCCGTTCTCCCGGATGATGCGGGAGCGCACGTCCACCGGCTCCGCCCCGGTCGTCCATCGCACCGACCCATAGGTATAGACACCGATATCGGGGATGGAGCCGCCACCCGTGTCGGGCCTGTTGCGGATGTTGCCGGGGTCGTCGCGGTTGTCGTAGCTGAAGGCGGCATCGGCATGGAGAATGCGGCCGATCGCGCCTTCCTCCACCAGAGCCTTCGCGCGCTGCCACTGCGGATGGTGGACGATCATGTAGGCCTCGGTCGCGAGAAGGCCCGAACGGTCCCGGGCCTCGATCAGCGCGTCGATCTCGTCCGCCTTCATAGCGATGGGCTTTTCGGTCAGCACATGCTTGCCGGCAGCCAGCGCCTTCAGGGTCCACTCGACGTGAATGTGGTTCGGCAGCGGGATATAGACCGCCTCGACCTCGGGATCGGCCAGAAGCGCGTCGTAGGAACTGTGGACCTTGAGGTCAGGACAGAAGGCGCGGAATGCGTCGGCCTTGGACGGATGCGAGGTGGCCAGCGAATGAAACCGCGCGCCCTCGGCCTCGTGAATCGCCCGCGCCATGTGCTCGAGCGCAAATTTCGCTGCGCCGAGAACGCCCCAGTTCACGGTCTTCATTCCACGTGCCTCCCTGCCGGCTTCAAGAAATATCTGCGCGCCAAGCTATCCGGCGCGACTGCGGGTGGCAATCGCGCGGCGACCGACCGGAACGGTCCCCGGGCCGCCGCGTGCGCCCTCCGCATGGACAGAGGAGGTCTGACCAGGATCAACGATGACACAGGTCATATGCTGCGAGCAGCGCTTGCCCATATGCTTCGCGCATCGGCGTCAAGGCTTGCAGGCGGGGGCAGAGGCATGAACCGCAGAAGATTTCTTTGGGCAGGCGGAGTGGCGGGGGCGTCCGCCGCCCTCGGCGCATCGATCTGGAGCAGGTATGCGACAGCCCTCGAGCGCGCTCGCGCGCGGGTCGCGACGGGCAGTTCCGTGGTGCAGACGCGGTATGGGCAGATCGAATGGGCCGAAGCGGGCGACGGCCCGCCCATTCTGATGTTCCACGGCACCGGCGGGGGCTTCGATCAGGGCCTTGCCTTCACCGAGCGGCTCTGGACAGGCGGCTGGCGCGTCATCGCGCCGTCGCGCTTCGGCTATCTGCGCACCGATTTTCCCGACGATGCCTCATCGGCGGCTGAGGCGGATGCCATGGCCGCGCTGATGGATCATCTCGGGATCGACCGGTTCGCGGTCGC
>JBNKFC010000062.1:0-5725 GCA_050289105.1 Paracoccaceae bacterium
TTGACGAGGCGACCATTCTCGACCTTGCCCCGTTCCGCGCCAAAACCCCATTGCCGGGGCAGGGCGGCGGATTTGACGAGGCCTTCGCATGATCTGCTTCTTCTGTTCAGAAATACCTCGGGGGTCCGGGGGTGGAACCCCCGGCGCGCTCAGCCAAAGGAATGCCCACCGATGCTAGCGCTGCTGCTCCGTGACCTGCGCCTTGCGACCCGGGCGGGCGGGGGCTTTGGCCTCAGCCTCGCCTTCTTCCTGATCGTCACGGTGCTCGTTCCGTTCGGCGTCGGGCCCGAAGGCCGGATGCTTGCGCGTATCGCCCCCGGCATCCTCTGGGTCGGTGCGCTTCTGTCCTGCCTCCTGTCGCTCGACCGGATCTTCGTGCTTGATCGTGAAGACGGCTCGCTCGACCTTCTCGCCACCGCGCCGATCCCGCTCGAAGGGGTGGTCGCGGTCAAGGCGCTCGCCCACTGGCTGACGACGGGGCTGCCTCTGACGCTCGCCGCCCCGGTTCTGGGCGTCCTGCTGCATCTGCCGGGGACCGGCTTTGCATGGCTAACGCTCTCGCTTCTCCTCGGCACGCCTGCGCTTTCGGTCATCGGCACCTTCGGGGCGGCGCTGACCGTCGGGCTGAAGCGCGGCGGGCTCCTCCTTTCGCTTCTCGTCCTGCCGCTCTACATCCCGACGCTGATTTTCGGGGCTGAAGCGGCGCGGCGCGGCAGCGAGGGGCTCGCCACCGGAACCCCGCTTCTGATGCTCGCCGGCATCACCGCCGGCGCCGTCGCGATCCTGCCTTTCGCCTCGGCTGCGGCAATCCGCGTCAATCTGCGCTAGCGCCCCGCGTGATATGAGTATTGAGAGCGCTACCGCGACAGGATAGCAAGGGCCCCATGTCGATCTGGGAATACGCGAACCCGAAGAAGTTCATGCAGACCTCATCCTGGGCCTTGCCCTGGGTGACGGGGCTTGCCGTGGTGACGCTTGTCACCGGACTCGTATGGGGCTTCTTCTTCACGCCGGACGATTTCCGGCAGGGTTCCACAGTGAAGATCATCTATATCCACGTCCCCTCGGCGATGATGGCGATCAACGCCTGGGCGATGATGCTGGTGACCTCGCTGATCTGGCTGATCCGCCGCCACCATGTCTCGGTCCTGGCCGCGAAGGCGGCGGCCCCCATCGGGATGACGATGACACTCATCGCGCTCTTCACCGGGGCGATCTGGGGCCAGCCGATGTGGGGGACATGGTGGGCCTGGGATCCGCGGCTGACCTCGTTCCTGATCCTCTTCCTCTTCTACCTCGGCTACATCGCCCTCTGGGAGGCGGTGGACGACCCGGACACGGCGGCCGACCTTACCTCGGTCCTTTGCCTCGTCGGGTCGGTCTTCGCGCTTCTCAGCCGCTATGCGGTCCTCTTCTGGAACCAGGGCCTGCATCAGGGCGCCTCGCTCTCCTTGGACAAGGAGGAGCACGTATCCGATGTGTTTGCCTACCCGCTCTGGATTTCGATGGCCGGGTTCGTGCTTTTGTTCATCACGCTGGTGCTCCTCAGGACGCGCACGGAGATTCGCGCGCGTCGGTTGCGCGCGTTGGAAGCACGGGAAAGGATGGCCTGATGGTCGAGTTGGGCAAGTATGCCGGCACCGTTCTCGGAGCCTATGGCGTGACGCTGGTCCTGCTTCTGGGCCTCGTCTGGGTGTCGCTTCGGCGCGGGGCCGAGATGCGGCGGCGGCTTGAGGCGCAGGAAAAGCGGATGGGGCGCAATGGCTAAGATCTCGCCGATGATGATCCTGCCGCCGGTGATCTTCGCCGGCCTGGCGCTGATGTTCGTCTGGGGCATGAACCGCGAAGATCCCGACGCGCTGCCCTCGACCCTCACCGGCAAGCAGGCGCCGCCGGTCGTGGTTGCTCCTCTCGGCGATCATCCGGAGTTTTCCGATGCCGATCTACGCGACGGCAAGGTGAAGCTGGTGAACTTCTGGGCCAGCTGGTGCGCGCCGTGCCGCGCCGAACATCCGAACCTCGTGAAGCTGACGGCCGAGGGGGTGACGATTCTCGGGGTGAACTACAAGGACAAGCCGGAGGCCGCGCTTGGCTTTCTTGCGGAGCTCGGCAATCCCTATGCCGCGATCGGCACCGATGAGAGCGGCCGGATGGGCATCGACTGGGGTCTTTACGGCGTGCCCGAGACCTTCGTGATCGACGGCGAGGGCAACGTCATCCTGCGCTTTCCCGGCCCGATCACCGAGCGGGTTCTGGAAACCGACATCCGTCCGGCGATGAAAAAGGCCGCCGCGGAGTAGCTGCTCTCCGCGACGGCCCGGTCGTCAACGCATTTGCGAAGCGACGATCAGGATCAGAAGCCCGGCGGTTTCCACGAGCGGCATGCTCGGCACGAAACGCAGGTTCGGAAGTATCTTTCTCATGCATCTTTGATAGCCGGTGACCGGATGGTGACAAAGTAGGCAATTCCGGTATTTCACGAATCCTCCATAAAATATGGTTGTTTTTGAATGCCTTAATGTCGCCCTGATCGCCGGAGGCGCGACAAGGCGGGCAAATCGCCGCGATCATTTCCGCTGCCGGATCAATGGGGTCGGCCCGTGCTTGGCTGGAGGGGAATCACCCTCGCTCCATTGCCAGCGGTCTGCCCTTGCTCTGGCGGAAAAGAAAAGAACCTCGCCCTAGGGCGAGGTTCTCATCGTTTCGTCGGTGTGGCCGGTCAAGCGCGCGCGAGGTTTCTCAGCACGTAGTGCAGCACGCCGCCATGTTCGACGTACTCGACCTCGATCTCGGTATCGATCCGGCACTTGATCTCGATCGTCTTCTCGGTGCCGTCGGCATAGCGGATCGTGCAGGGCACGAGGCTGAGCGGCTTCAGATCGCCTTCGAGTCCGTGGATCGAGATCACCTCGTCACCCTTCAGTCCCAGCGTCTTGCGGGTGTCGCCGCCGGTGAACTCGAACGGGATCACCCCCATGCCGACGAGGTTGGAGCGGTGGATGCGCTCGAACGACTCGGCAATGACCGCCTTGACGCCGAGAAGGTTGGTGCCCTTGGCCGCCCAGTCACGAGAGGAGCCCGCGCCGTATTCGATGCCGCCGATCACGATCAGCGGCACGCCCGCGTCCTGATAGGCCATCGAGGCGTCGTAGATCGAGGTCTGGTTGCCGTCCGGACCCTTCGTGTAGCCGCCTTCGACGCCGTCCAGCATCTCGTTCCTGATGCGGATATTGGCGAAGGTGCCGCGCATCATGACCTCGTGGTTGCCGCGGCGCGAGCCGTAGCTGTTAAAGTCCTTCGGCGCGACCTGCCGCCCGGTCAGGTACTTGCCCGCGGGCGTCGTCGGCTTGAACGACCCGGCCGGAGAGATGTGGTCGGTGGTGATCATGTCGCCGAGAAGGGCGAGGATGCGGGCGCCGTCGATATTGTGGATCGCGCCCTTTTCCTTGCCCATGCCGCGGAAGTAGGGCGGGTTCTGGATATAGGTCGAGGTCGCGGGCCAGTCGTAGGTTTCCGACTCCGTCACCTTCACGCCCTGCCATTTCGCGTCGCCCTTGAAGACGTCGGCGTATTTCTTGAGGAACGCCTCGCGGGTGACGACCTCGTGCACCAGTTCGGCGATCTCGTTGTTCGAGGGCCAGATATCCTTGAGATAGACCGGCTTGCCGTCCTTCGACGTGCCGAGCGGCTCGTTCGTAAGGTCGATGTTCATGTCGCCGGCGATGGCGTAGGCCACGACCAAAGGCGGCGAGGCAAGGTAGTTGGCGCGCACGTCCGGCGAAATGCGGCCCTCGAAGTTGCGGTTGCCCGAGAGGACCGAGACCGCCACGAGATCGTTCTCGTTGATCGCCTTCGAGATCTCCGGCTGGAGCGGACCGGAGTTGCCGATGCAGGTCGTGCAGCCGTAACCGACGAGGTTGAAGCCGAGCGCGTCGAGGTCCTCTTGCAGGCCGGCGGCCTCAAGGTATTCCGACACGACCTGCGAGCCGGGGGCCAGCGAGGTCTTGACCCAGGGCTTGCGGTTCAGGCCGAGCGCGCGCGCCTTGCGGGCGAGAAGCCCGGCGCCGATGAGCACGTAGGGGTTCGAGGTGTTGGTGCAGGAGGTGATCGAGGCGATCACGACCGAACCGTCACGCAGCTTGTAGCTTTCGCCCGCGACTGCGGCGGTCTTGCGGACATCGTTGGGCGCGGTCATCGTATCGCCCTCGGACGCCATGTTCTTGGCGGCTTCCGTCGTGTCGACGCCGCGGAACTCGCTCACCACCTTGTAGAAGCTCTTCGCCGACATGTTGAGCGGCGTGTAGTCCTGCGGGCGCTTCGGACCGGAGATCGCCGGGACGATCTCGGCCATGTCGAGATGGAGGGTCGAGGTGTAGACCGGATCGTAATCCGCGCCGCGCCAGAAGCCGTTTTCCTTGGCGTAGGCTTCGACCAGCGCGATGCGGTCCTCGTCCCGGCCGGTCTGGCGCAGGTAGCGGAGCGTCTCGGCGTCGATCGGGAAGAAACCGCAGGTCGCGCCATATTCGGGCGCCATGTTGGCGATGGTCGCCCGGTCGGCGAGCGGCAGGTGATCGAGGCCCGGCCCGTAGAATTCGACGAACTTGCCGACGACGCCGTGTTTGCGGAGCATCTGGACGACCTTGAGGACGAGGTCGGTCGCGGTCGTGCCCTCGACCATCTTGCCGGTCAGCTTGAAGCCCACGACTTCGGGGATCAGCATCGAGACGGGCTGGCCGAGCATCGCCGCCTCCGCCTCGATTCCGCCGACGCCCCAGCCGAGGACGGCAAGGCCGTTGACCATCGTGGTGTGGCTGTCGGTGCCGACAAGCGTGTCGGGATAGGCCACCATCGCCCCGTTCTGGTCGGTATCGGTCCAGACCGTCTGGGCGAGGTATTCGAGGTTGACCTGGTGGCAGATGCCGGTGCCGGGCGGGACGACGCGGAAGTTTTCGAACGCGTTCTGGCCCCATTTGAGGAAGACGTAGCGCTCCATGTTGCGCTCGTATTCGCGGTCCACGTTAGCCTGGAAGGCGCGCGGATTGCCGAATTCGTCGATCATCACCGAATGGTCGATGACGAGGTCGACCGGGTTCAAGGGGTTGATCTTTTGCGCGTCGCCGCCAAGCGCCTTGATCCCGTCGCGCATCGCGGCGAGGTCCACGACGGCCGGAACGCCGGTGAAGTCCTGCATCAGCACGCGGGCCGGGCGGTAGGCGATCTCGCGCGGGTTCTGGCCGCCCTGCTTGCCCCAGTCGGAAAATGCCTTGATGTCGTCGACGGAGACGGTGCGCCCGCCATCCTCGAACCGCAACATGTTCTCGAGCACGACCTTGAGCGCCGCCGGCAGACGGGAGAATTCGCCAAGACCGGCCGCTTCGGCGGCGGGAATCGAGTAATAGGCGACGGTCTGGCCGGCGGCCGAGAGCGTCTTGCGCGTCTTCGCGGTATCCTGTCCGGTGACGATGGGCATGGGGATCTCCCTTCGGGCTGAGGCTGGGCTCTGTCTTGCACGCCTAATGCCGCAAGGGCAGGGGGCGTTCAAGTGGATTGCGGCGTTTGTATACCATTGTGCACAATGTGTCGCAAGAGGCTCGATGACCGATCGCGATCTCTCGCAAAACCTTGATTGGCCATTCGCGATCCTTTTCTTTACGAATGGACGGACAAGGGGATACGGGACAACAGACATGCGCCGGATGATCAGCGCCGCGCTCGGCCTATGGCT
>JBNKFC010000063.1:0-8328 GCA_050289105.1 Paracoccaceae bacterium
CCGTCGATGGCTTCGACGAGGCGATCGCGCTGGCCAACGACACCGAATACGGGCTGGCGGCCTCGATCTTCACCGCGAACGTCAAGAAGGCAATCCGTGGCGCCCGCGCGATCCGGGCCGGCACGGTGACGGTCAACAGCTTCGGCGAGGGCGACATCTCCACCCCCTTCGGCGGCTTCAAGGCCTCCGGCTTCGGCGGGCGCGACAATGGCATCCAAGCGCATGACCAGTACACGCAAGTGAAGACCATCTGGGTCGACCTTAGCGACGACGAAGATGAGGCTGTGGATTGACAAGCCACCCAGCCCGACGACTGCCCGTCCAGCTCGGACCCGCGGCCTGGAACGCGATCCTCGGGCTACAACCAGCGGCGCGGCCGCTCGAGCGCGATCGCACCGCCGACTTCGCAATCGTCGGCGGGGGCTTCGCGGGGCTCTCGGCGGCGCGGCGGCTGATACAGCTCAACCCCGGTGCGCGGGTCGTGGTCCTGGAAGCGGGACGCATCGCCGAAGGTGCTGCGGGCCGCAACTCGGGCTTCATGATCGACTTGCCGCATGAACTGACCTCGGAGGACTACGCAGGGGCGGGCGACGACCGTGCGATGATTGGGCTAAACCGTCAGGCCATCGCCTTCGCCCGCGCGGCGGTCGAGGATTACGGCATCGACCGCAACTACTTCGACCCGGCCGGCAAGATCAACGGCGCCGCGAGCCCGGTGGCCCATGCGCATAACCAAAGCTACGCGCAGCACCTCGCCTCGCTCGGGGAAACCAGCGAAATGCTGGACGCCCGACAGATGCAGGACCTGACCGGATCGCGCCACTACATGTCCGGCCTCTACACGCCCGGCACAGTGATGCTGCAACCGGCAGGATATATCCGCGGCCTCGCCGCGGGGCTCACAAAGCAGGGCGTCGACATCCATGAGATGAGCCCGGTGACCGGCTTCGACCCGCAGGGCGACGGTTGGCGGGTGCGGACCGCAAAAGGCGCCGTCAGCACACCGCGCGTGATCCTGACGGTCAACGGCCATCTCGAAAGCTTCGGCTTCGAGCGTGGACGGTTGATGCAGCTCTTTCTCTATGCGGTGATGACGCCGGAGCTCGACAAGGACGCGCTGGCGAAGCTCGGCGGCCGTCCCCGTTGGGGGATAACCCCCGCCGACCCGATGGGCACGACGGTTCGCCGGATCGACGCGGGACAGGGCGGCAACCGGATCGTCACCCGCACCTGCGCCACGCTCAGGCCCAACACCGTCCCGTCCCAGGCGGAACTGACGCGTGCACGCAAGGTGATGCAGCGCAAGTTCGACCAACGCTTTCCGCAGCTTGCCGGGATCCAGATGGAGTACGCTTGGGCCGGGCATCTCTGCCTTACGCTCAACGGGGTGTCGGTCATGCGCGAGATCGACAAGGGCGTCTATTCCGGCTGCGTCCAGAACGGTCTCGGCACCGCGCGCGGGACGCTGACAGGCATCGGCGCGGCCGAACTTGCATATGGCACGACGAGCGAGATCACCGATCACTTCACGGCGGAAGCACCGCCGAAGAAGCTGCCGCCTCAACCGTTCCAGCAGATCGGCGCGAACGCGGTGCTGCGCTGGAAGGAATGGAAGGCGCGCGAGGAATAGGGGCGCAAGGCCGCCTGCGTCGGCCGGCGCCAAGCCTCAGGGCAGGCTGAGCTTCGCCATCCGGCCCCCATCCACCGTCCAGACCTGGCCCGTGACGAACCCTGCCTCATCCGAGGCCAGCCAGGCGACAAGCGCGGCCACTTCCTCTGGCCTGCCGGTCCGCCCCACCGGATGGATGTGCCCGATATTGGCCCGGAAGGCCACCGGGTCGGGCATGCCTTCGATGAAGGCCCCGTTCAGGTCGGTGTCGATCCAGCCCGGCGCCACCGCGTTGCAGCGGATGCCATCGGCCCCGTGGTCGACTGCGACGGCCCGGGTCAGCCCGTGAAGACCGGCTTTCGAGGCACAATAGGCAGCGTGCTTCGGGTTCGACCCCAACCCCTCGATCGAGCCGATATTGACGATGGCGCCCTTCGTTGCACGCAAGTGCGGCAAAGCCGCCTTGATCAGCAGGAACGGCGCGGTCAGGTTCACCCGGATCGTGCGTTCCCAGTCGGCAAGGCTCGTGGCCTCGACCATTGCCTCTTGCATCGCACCAGCGTTGTTGACCAGCACATCCAGACGCCCGGCCTTGCCAACGACCTCGGCCACCACAGCCGCGGGACAATTCGCATCGGCGAAATCCGCGCCGATCCCCTCGAACTCCGGATCGGCGCCCCGTTGCGCGGTGAAGACCTGCGCGCCCTCGTCTCGCAGCCGCTGCGCGATGGCCTGCCCGATTCCACTGCGCCCGCCGGTGACGATTGCGACCTTGCCCTGAAATCTCATGCGACCGCCTTTCCGCCGTTCACCTCGACAAGGGTGCCGCAAATGTAGCGCGCCGCGTCAGAGGCGAGGAAGAGGACCACATCCGCGATGTCCTCGGGTTCCGCGATACGGCCGAGGGGAACGGTCTTGCCAAGCTCCGCGACCGCGGTGTCGGGGTCGAAACCGCGCTTGATGAAGCCGGTGCGCAGCATCGGCGTGTTCACTTCATTCGGGGCGACGGCGTTGATGCGGATGCCCTGATGGGCGTGATCCATGCCCATGCATTGCGTCAGCGAGGCGATGGCCGCCTTGCTCATGCAATAGACGGCATGGTTCGGCCCTGGCCTGAGCCCCCAGCACGAGGCGGTATTGACGATCGCCCCGCCGCCCGCCGCCGCCATGATCGGGATCGCGGCACGGCAGATCCGGAACGGCGCCTCGACATTTACGCCGACGGAAAGCGACCAGTCTGCGTCCGAGGTTTCGGTCACCGGACCGCGCGTGATGACACCGGCGTTGTTGACGACGATGTCGAGACCGCCAAGCGCCACCCGCGCGGTCTCGGGCAGAGCATCGGCATAGGCCGGATCGAGCAGATCGCCTGGGAGATGAGCATCAGCTTCCATGTTCGACATATCGCGGTCGGCGGCGGCGACCCTGGCGCCCTCGGCCCGCAGCATCCGCACGATCGCGGCGCCGATGCCCCCTGCCGCGCCGGTCACGAGGGCGGTCTTTCCTTCAAATCTTCCCATGGCCGTTTCTCCGGAGCCTGAATGCGGCCGTCGCGGCAAAAACCATCCCGGCCTCAAGGTGCCGGGATGGCCAGTCGGGGAGCGTCAGTATTCTGTGTTGAGGGCGTCCTCGGCGGGGATTTCGCGTTCGCGGCGAGCGACGTAGTCGCGCAGGGCCTCGTCGATGCCTTCGTCGAGCTTCGGTTCCTCGTACTCCCGAAGGAGTTTCCTGGCGTAGTCGAGGGCGCGCGCGGTGATCTCGACGGAGCCTTCGGCCTGCCACTGCTCGATCGAGTTGTTGTCGAAGAGCTTCGGCATGAAGAAGGCGCGCTCGAAATTGGCCTGGGTATGCGGATGGCCGAGGTAATGGCCGCCGGGGCCGACGTCGCGGACGGCGGCCAGCGCCTCGTCGAAATCGTCCCAGCGGATGCCCTCGGCCATGCGGTAGCCCATCGCGCACATCTCGGCGTCCACCACGAACTTGGCAACCGAGCAATGCATTCCCGCCTCGTTCCAGCCGGCGGAGTGCCAGATGTAGTTCGCGCCGGCATGCAGGACCGCGTTCATCGTCATGGCGCTTTCGTAACCGGCCTGCGCGTCGAAGGTCTTGGCGCCGCCGAGCAGGTTCGACGTCCGCCACGGCACTCCGTAGAACCGCGCCATCTGGCCGATCATGAAGTTCATGAGGCTGATCTCCGGCGTCCCCGCCATCGGTGCGCCCGACTTCATCGACACGGTCGAGAGGTAATGCCCGTAGATCGCCGGGCAGCCCTTGCGGATCACCTGGGTATAGGCCAGCGCCGACAGCGCCTCGGCATTCAGTTGCGCGACCGCCGGCGCGACCGAGGCGGGCGTGTTGGCGCCGCCAAGGACGAAGGGGGAGCAGAGGACCGGCTGGTTGCGCCTGCAGAAGGCGCGCATGGCGCTGAGCATGGTCTCGTCCCAGACCAAGGGAGAGTTGCCGTTGCAGTTGCCGGTGACGACCGGGGTCTCCTCCATCACCTCGGCACCGAAGAGGATCTCGCACATGTCCATCACGTCCTCGGCGTTCTTGCCGGAGGTCGTCATGCCCATGAAGGTCTTGTCGGAATGCTTCATCGACGAATAGGTGATGGCGAGGTGGCGGTGACTCACCTTCATGTCCATCGGCTCGACGATGTGGTGCGCGGTCGAATGCAGCGCCGGTGACATGTGGGAGAGCTTGTGGAACATGTTGAGGTCGGCCACCGTCGGCCAGCGCCGCACGTCGTCGAGGTCGCGGATGAAGGGCGCCCCGGTCATCGGCACGAAGATTGAATGCTTGCCGCCGAAGGGCAGGCTGCGCTCGGGGTTGCGGGCGCGGTAGGTCCAGCCCGAGGGGATGGTGGAAATGAGTTCGCGCACCAAGTGACGGTCGAGATAGACCCGTTCGCCTTCGACCTTCGCCCCGGCGCGTTTCCAGTCGGCCAGGGCGATCTCGTCGCGGAAGACCACGCCCACCTCTTCGAGGATCGCCATCGAGGCCGCATCGATCCGCGCCACCTGTTCCTCGTCCATCGGTTCGCAGAGCGGCAGGCCCCGCTCGAGAGACGGCAGCATCCCGAAATCCGGCGCCGACCGTAGCGCCCGCCGCGCCCCTCGGCCGCCGCTTCGGGTCGGTCGTGTCTGCTCTTCGATCATCAGTCCGCACTCCGCATGAAAACGTGACGGAGATTGGCTGGGACAGCGGGCCTGCGACAGTCAATTCTGCGAAGCAAAGCGAACAAAATGCGACGCGCGGGCGAGACCTCGTGAGATCTCGGCGCGATTCTGTCGCGAAAATCGGCTGATGCCGGGACCGCCCCTTTCCGCAGACCGACTTATCCCACGTCGCTGTGACGGGGAGATGGATGCGGTCCCCATGAACAGTCTTCCATTACGGCCGCGACACTTCGGTCTGTCGCAAGCCAGTGAAGAGGAGGAACGCGAAGGACACGCGGTGGATCGGGCTGACGAGGCTATAGGCGGCGCCGCGCCAGGCTGACAGCACTTCGTTGATGGCGCCATCAGCCGCGCTGTCCGCGATCTTTTACCCGACGCTCACGCCGAAGATCGCCCCCACGGCTGCGGTCGCCGCCATTGCCAGCGCGCCCCACAACGTGACCCTCGCGGCGCCCCGCACGATGCCCGCGCCGCCGGCCGACGCCCCCAGGCCGCCGAGAACGGCAAGGGCCACGAGCGTCGAGGCCGCCACCAGCACCGCGATCTGCGCCTCAGGGACGAGGAGCGCCACGATCAACGGGACCACCGCACCCGCCGCGAAGGTCAGCGCGGACACCACTGCGGCCTGGATCGGATGCGCCGTCACCGTTTCGGAGATGCCGAGTTCGTCGCGGGCGTGCGTGGCAAGGGCATCGCGCTCCGTCAGTTGAACGGCGACCTTTTCGGCGAGATCGCGATCCAGCCCGCGGTCGACATAGATCCGCGTGAGCTCTTCGAGTTCCGCCTCGGGCGTTTCCGCAAGCTCGCGCGTCTCGCGCGCCAGATCCGCCTGCTCGGCATCGGTCTGGGAACTGACCGACACGTATTCTCCCGCCGCCATCGACATTGCCCCGGCGACCAACCCCGCAAGTCCGGCGATGAGCACCTCGGGCTTGCCGGAGCCGGCCGCGGCGACGCCCAGAACGAGGCTGGATGTCGACACGATGCCGTCGTTGGCCCCGAGCACGGCGGCGCGAAGCCAGCCGATGCGGTGCACCATATGGATTTCCGAATGCGAGAGGCGGCTCATTGGACACTTCCTTTCAGATTCTCTCTGCGAACTGGGGCAGGACCGCCGGCTCCGGCGCGGCGGATTCGTGGGGGGCAATGCGCAAGGCGCGCAAGGCGTTCAAAATCACGGCGACGTCGATTGCCTCCTGAATTAGCGCACCTTCCACGGGTGTGAGGTGTCCAAAAGCTGCGGCGACCATGCCCGCGACCGACAGCCCGATGCCGGCCACGACACTTTCCACGGCGATCCGGCGGGAGGCGCGCGCGATCTCGATCCCCGGTCCCAGCCGGTCGATCCTGTCGATCAGCAGCACCACGTCGGCCGCCTCCGCCGACGCCGCGGCGCCCCGGGCGCCCATGGCGACCCCGACATCGGCGGCCGCCAGGGCCGGCGCGTCGTTGACCCCGTCGCCCACCATCATGACGGGACCGTTCTTGCGCTCGGTAAGGACCAGCAGGACCTTCTGGTCGGGGGTCAGGCCGGCGCGCAGCCCGTCGAGACCGAGGCCGTCGGTCACGCGCTCTGCCACCTCCGCCCGATCCCCCGTCGCCAGAAGGATGCGTTCAACCCCTTCGCGGCGCAGCCCGTCCAACATGTCCCCGGCGCCGTCCCGCAGGGGATCGGACATGACCAGATGCCCCACCATGTGGCCATCGACCGCCACCGCGACGAGAACGGACCCGGCGGACAAAGCGGGATGGTCCTCGGTGGACCGTCCGACCCGCTTGGCGACGAAGCCGTCGCCGCCCACGATCACCTTGTGGCCTTCCACGCTTCCGACAACCCCTTCGCCAGGCAGCTCCGCCACCTCGGAGGGCACCGGCAGCGCGAGGTTCCGCGCCTTCGCGGCTGCGACGATGGCCTGCGCGACCGGGTGCTTGGACGCCTGATCGAGGGCCGCCGCAAGGCGAAGGATGTCATCCTCCGACATGTCGTCATGGCTGTCGATCGACACGATCTGCGGCCGCCCGTCCGTGAGGGTGCCCGTCTTGTCGAGGATCAGCGTGCGGATACGCGCCATCGTCTCGAGCGGCCCCGCTCCCTTGATCAGGACGCCGAAATGCGCCGCCCTCGACAGGCCGGCCACAAGCGCCACCGGCACGGCAAGGATCAGCGGACAGGGCGTGGCCACCACAAGCACCGCGACCGCCCGGATCGGGTCGCCCGTGACCCACCAGGCGGCGAAGGCTATGGCGACCGTGACCGCCAGGAATCCCAGCGACCAGCGATCCGCCAGCCGCGACATCGGCGCCTTAGACCGCTGGGCTTCCTCGACCAGCCGAACGATCCCGGCATAGGTGCTTTCCCGTGCCAGCCGGGTCGCGGTCAGGTCAAAGGCCTCGCCCGCATTGGTCGATCCGCTCATGGCCTCGGCCCCGCGCGACACGCGCATGGGCAAGGACTCGCCTGTCAGGGCTGAGGTATCGAGAAACGCCGTTTCTGAGACGACCAGCCCATCCACAGGCACGACGTCGCCCTGCCGGATCAGCAGCCGGTCGCCGGGGTCGATCTCGTCCAGTGGCACTTCCTCGAGCCCGCCATTGCGATGGCGGGTCGCGGTGCGCGGAACCCGCGACAGGAGGTCGTGCATTTCGCGCCGCGCCCGGCCCTCGGCAAAGCTCTCGAGAACGGTGCCGCCGGCGTACATCACGGCGACGACGGCCGCCGCAAGCGTCTCGCCGAAGACGAGCGCCGCCGTCATGGACAAAGCCGCGACGATATCGAGCCCGATCTCACCGCGCCCGATGCTGCGCACGATCTCGACCAGAAGCGCGGTCAGGGCGGGGATCACCCCGATTAGCCAAGCCAGGTTAGCCAGTTCGCTCCTGCCAGAAAGCGAAAGGCCAAGCCCGATCACGAGTCCGGCCAGAGCGGCGAGCAGAATGGCCGTCTTCAAATGGTCTGATCTGGCGTGTTCCACGCGGCTCAACTCCCCTCGGGCCAGGCGATCGCCGCTGGGTCCCCGGACAAGACCCGTCCGACCCCACGCCCCTTGTGTTCCCGCCATAATTGCGCAGGCAGATCGGAGCGTCGAGGCCGTATTCCGTCGCAGTGATCTGGCACGGCATTCTACCCGCTGGTGCTGCGGGTGATCGCCCCGAGGAAGGGACGGACGACGAGGCGAACACCCCGAAGGAAAGGGCAGATCACCGGCATTCTGCAAACGCATAAGGCAGGTGCGAAATATGCTTGTCTCTGCCGCGGGCAGCACACTTTCCGCCAGCGCCCGAGAGTCGCGCACCCATCTCCGCGGAGCTGAGTCGCCTCTCTCTGCCTGATCGATCGCGGAACTCCAGTGTCTCGGACCCAGTCCAACGTCGGCGCACCCCGTCGAACATGTCGGATGCAGAACCGCTCAACCGCTGGGAGGCCCAAGGTGTGGAATTCCGTAACTGGAAAAAATGGGTGATACGCGCTAGGATTGTTTCAATTACTGAGTCTTCTCCCCCTTATTTTGCGGGAGTTTCGTCGTCGACATTTTCAAAAAA
>JBNKFC010000064.1:0-10300 GCA_050289105.1 Paracoccaceae bacterium
GCAGAGCGCCAGCCGGCCGCCGCCGGCCGGAAGTTCCGCGATGATGAACGCCGTCATGCCGTTTCGATGGCACGCCGCCAGGCCGAGATCAAGCTGGGCCTAGTGCCCCGGGCGAGATGCGTGGGCATGGCTGCTTTGGTCCGACCTGCGCCCGGAGCGGACAAAGCGCAGCGCCAGCCGCGTGTCCGGCCTGGGCGACCAGCCCGGGCCGCGCCCCACCCTCCCCACGGGAGGGCGCATGGCGACGATCGTCTCATGAAAGCCGTTGGAGGCATGATGCAGCATAAACCGCCCTGCACAGCCACAGCGAAGCGCCCGCCCAGGGTCGGGCGCGTCCCTTTGCGCTTCGGAACCTAAAACTCAGTGGTCGTCGTGCGCGTGCTCGCGGTCGATCACGTATTTCTTGTCGCAATAGCCGCATTCGACGAAGCCGGTATCGTGCGGGATCGTCAGCCAGACGCGCGGATGGCCCAGCGCACCCTCGCCGCCGTCGCAGGCCACTTTCCAGGTGGTCACAACCTCGGTCTCGGGCGCAGGAATGGTCATCGTCAGGGCTCCGTCAGAAATGTCGCGGCATGATAGCGATTGCGAGGGCGGGGACAAGCGGGCTCAGTCGGCCCGCTGAAGCATTCGGCCAAGGACCCGGCCGCCGAGGATGTGCATGTGGTAATGCGGCACCTCCTGCACGCCATGCGCGCCGGCGTTCGAGATCGTCCTGTATCCGGCACCGCCATCGCCTGGCCCGACGCCGGCGATCCGGCAGACCTCGCCCGCCGCGCGGGTGAAATCGGCGATCTCCTCGGCCGAGGCCTCGGAGGCGAAATGGTCGAAGTTGACGTATTTGCCCTTCGGGATCACCAGGACATGGACCGGCGCCTGCGGTCCGATATCGTGGAAGGCGAGCGTATGCTCGGTCTCCAGCACCGTCTTGTTCGGGATCTCGCCCCTCAGGATGCGGGCGAAGATGTTGGTGTCGTCATAAGCGTAAGCCATGGGTCCCTCAGTCGGCGAAAAGATGGTCCATCGCGGCGATCTCGCGCGCGGACGCTTCCGGGATAGACAGAAACGCGGCCAATGGCACGGCATTTTCCTCCGGTCGCGCGTCCTGATGGATCCGGTGGAGATATTCGAAATCCGCGTCGCGGATCCGGTCGCTCTCATGGCGCAGATCGTAGCGGATCGTCGGGAGGAGCCGGTTGAGCGTCTCCTGCGTCGTGTGTTCACCGGCAAGGCCGGTGCGCTTGGCATGGCCGATGAGATAGGCGTCGGTGAACGTGCACTCGATCT
The DNA here is from genome assembly GCA_050289105.1 of Paracoccaceae bacterium. Taxonomy (GTDB): domain Bacteria; phylum Pseudomonadota; class Alphaproteobacteria; order Rhodobacterales; family Rhodobacteraceae; genus Albidovulum. The sequence continues at coordinate 1,288 of JBNKFC010000064.1, forward strand.
CCAGAAGCCGCGTCGTCGACCGGTCCGAACAGAAATCCCGCATCAGGTCGATATCGGCGGGGTCCATGCAGATGATCATCCGGTCGGTGCGGTGATAGTCGAAAAGCATCCGCATCAGCGCGCGACGGTGCCGGGTGCGTTTTTCCAGGGTCGACTGGATGCCGCCGAGATCGGGCAGCGGGGTCGATTCCTCGCTGAAGAGGTATTCGACGACCGGTATCTTCATCACCTGCCGCGCCCGCTCCACCAGCCGCTTGGCGACATGCCACTTCTTGCAGATCACGATCAGAAGCTCGCGTTCCCGGCCGAGGCTCGCCTCGGTTTCCCAGAACCTTCGCGCGAAGCGCCGGCCTTCGCGCCCGCGCCCGGTCAGGAACTTGTAGAGGCTGCGCCCTTCGTTCGATATCTGGAAGCGCACGCCTTTGGAGGCGTAGAGATCGCCGAGCCTCCGCTTCAGATCGCGCGCTTCCGGGCTGATCTTGCGGGCGAAAAGGAAGTCCTGGCTCAAGAGCAGGTCGTAGTGGTCGTTATAGAACGTCACTGGCATGCCGTAGTCGGAAAACATCAGGAAGGTCAGCGTCCGGGAGCGGATCTCGCGGTCCGGCACGACATGGCGGACGAGGGTCTGAAAAAAAGTCTCGTCCGGAATCCAGGTCGTCCGGAAGAACCGCATCACGTCGCGCCGCTTGGCGGTGAAGTCGAGCACCCATTCGATCGTCCGGCGCCGCAGGCACCACCACTGGCTGCCGATCATGATCTGCAGGTCGGCGGGGATGTCGCGGGTCCAGCCCATGCGCTTTTGCAGATTGTACCAGCCGTAGAACAACCGTTTCCGGGTGCGTTCGTTGAACGGGTGTCGGTAGATCAGCCGGTCCGCCTTCATCCCGGTCTTGATCCAGTCCGACTGGAAGAAATCGAAGCTCTCGATGTAGTCGGCATCGGCGGCGTCGAGGAAATCGTGCGCAAATTCCGCGGACTTGATCGCCATGCAGTCACCCGACAGCATGTAGAAATGGGTGGCGTCCGGGAACGCATCGACCGCGGCCCGCACCGCATTCAGCGTCGCCTCGACAAGGCTCCATTCCCCCCAGCCGCACTTGATGCGCTTCCTCGCAAACGTGACGTTGGGGTTCTTGGCCAGGGCCGAACGGATCCGCTGGTAATCGTCCGCCTTCGCGCGGGCATCGAAGTGGATCGACATGCAGTCGCCGACCGCCGTCAGCCGTTCAGCCTGGCGGATGATTCCCTCCGGGTCCTTGTGACACAGCAATATGAAGGCGATCTTTGCCATTTCGGAAACCTGTTAACCCACGCTCTGTGGATTGTTTAGATAATTAGCGTTATCAGACGTTGAAAAGACAGAGTTTCTTTGCTCTTTACGCCGTATCTCGGCATCGCGGGCGGTGGCGCACCCGGACGTTCAGTGAAGGAAAGCGTTTATGGGGTTTCCCGGAACCTGGATGACGGAAAGCGAAAGCGCGGTCTACCGCGTGGTGCCGAAATGCGCCTGCTCCACGATCGGCCAGATCATGTTCTATTCCGATCACGGCCGCTTCTTCGACGGCGACATCCACGATTCGACCGAAGGCCTGCACAAGTGGAGCCAGGAGGCGAGCCAGCCGCTGATCGAGGCCAACGTGAAGGGCCACAAGAGCTATGCCTTCACCTGCGTCCGCAACCCCTATACCCGCATCCTGTCCTCGTTCTTCGACAAGATCTGCGGCATCCAGCGCAACGGCAAACGCTACCGCGGCAACCTCGTGCCGACCCTGATGCAGAAATACGGGATCGAGGTCGGGTCGCCCGAGGACAATTTCGAATTCGACCAGATCAAGTCGTTCCGACGCTTCCTGCTGTTCGCCCGCGACACGATCCGCTGGCGCCGGCCGATGGAGCCGGACATCCACTGGTCGGCGATGTCCGGCCATATCTCGACCTTCATCGTCAACGGCGGGCGGTACGACAACATCTTCTTCACCGAGAAGTTCAACGAAGGCATGCAGAGCGTGCTCGACGCGATCAAGACTCCGAAGAAGGTGAACCTGAAGAAGATCCCCAAGTTCAACGAAAGCGAAGGCCACGGGCCGAAACGCGCGCACCCGGTCGAGGATTATTTCGACGACCTCTCGATGCATCTCATCTACGAGATCTACAAGCGCGACTTCCAGCTGTTCCGCTATGATTTCGAGAACCCGGCGAACAAGATGCCCACCGGTGAGGTCGATCTCGACGAAGTCCATGCCAAGCTCGGCAGCTGAGGCCCCGGCGGGATGAACCGCCGCGGCATCTCCGGCTGGATTCGCAGGCATGTGGAGCTTGGCCCCGCCGCCCTTCTCCTGCTCGTGGCGCTTTCCATCTGGATCTTCGTCGGCGTCGCCGTGGAAGTGGGCGAAGGCGACACGCTGGCCTTCGACCGGACGGTTCTCCTTGCACTGCGGGTGGCGGGGGATCCCGCCGATCCGATCGGACCGCCTTGGATGGAGGAACTCGCCCGCGACGTGACCGCACTCGGCGGGGTCGGCGTCCTGACCTTCCTCACCTTTGCGGCCGCAGGCTTCCTCTGGCTGCAACGCAAGCACGCCTCGGTCGTGTTCCTTCTGGGCGCCGTCGGCAGCGGCATCGCCGCCTCGTCGCTTGCCAAGGCCTTCTTCGACCGGTCGCGGCCGGATCTTGTCCCGCACGGCGCCTATGTCCATTCCGCCTCGTTCCCGTCCGGACATTCGATGATGTCGGCGGTCGTCTACCTGACCCTCGCGGCGATCATGGCACGCACACTGCCGCGCCGCGTGCTCCGGGTCTACGTCATGACGCTTGCCATCGTCCTGACCGTCTCGGTCGGGATCAGCCGCGTCTATCTCGGTGTCCATTGGCCGACCGACGTCCTCGCGGGCTGGGCCGGCGGTGCCGCCTGGGCCCTTGGCTGCGCGGTGGTCGCGCTGGCGCTGGAACGGCGCGGGCAGATCGAGCCCGAAGCGGAGGTTGACACGCCCGTGCCACATGACCCGCCGCCGGCCGCCTGACCGGCGGCCTGCGACGCCGGCTCAGATCAGCCCGTGGGCCCGGAACATCGCCTTGACGTCGGCTTCCGGCCGCGCGCCGAAATGGCTGATCACCTCTGCGGCGGCGATGCAGCCCATGCGGCCCGCCGTCGTCAGGTCCTGCCCGGTGCCGAGCCCGTAGAGGAACCCCGCCGCGAACTGGTCGCCGGCCCCCGTCGCATCGACCGGCACGACCCTGTGCACCGGCACCTCGACCCGCTCCTCGCCGCGCATGACGATCACGTCCGAGCCGGAGCGCGTGCACACGACGACCGGGCATTCGGCCCGCGCCTGGGCCAGCGCCGCCTCGAGGTCCTCGGTCTGGTAGAGGGCCTCCCATTCGTGCTGGTTGCCGATGACATAGTCCATTTCGTCCTTCACCAGCCGCCGGAAATCGGCCCGGTGACGGTCGACGCAGAACGGATCGGACAGCGCGATCCCGGCCTTGCCGCCGCCCTTGTGACAGGCGCGCGCTGCCTTGAGGAACGCCGCCTTCCCCTTGTCCTTGTCGAAGAGATAGCCTTCGAGGAAGAGATAATCGGCCTCGCCTGCCACGTCCTCGGCCACGTCCTCGGGGCCGAGATCGGCGGAGATGCCGAGATAGGTGTTCATCGAACGCTCCCCGTCCGGCGTCACGAAGATCATCGAGCGCGAGGTCGGCAGATCCGCCCCCGCGACCGGCGGATTGGGGAAATCCGTGCCCTCGAGGGTCAGCGACTTCTGGAAGAACCGCCCCAGCGCGTCATCGCGGACCCGGCCGATGAAAGCCGCCTTCAGCCCGAGATTGCCAAGCCCCGCGATCGTGTTTCCGACCGATCCGCCCGGCGCCTGCGTGCGTTCCTTCATAGCGCCGTAGAGCATCTCGCCCCGCTCGCGCTCGACAAGCTGCATGATCCCCTTCTGGATGCCCATGAGGTCGAGCGAGCTTTCATCGGTCTGGGCCAGGACATCGACAATCGCATTGCCGATGCCGACCACCTGGTAGCGGTTCGTCACAGGGTCTTCTCCTCGTAGGGGCAAAGGTCTCGGATCAGGCAGGCGCCGCATTTCGGTTTGCGGGCGATGCATTTGTATCGGCCGTGCAGGATCAGCCAGTGATGCGCGTGCTGCTGGAACTCCACCGGCACATTGTCCTCGATCGCGCGCTCGACCGCCTCGACCGTCTTCCCGACGGCAATTCCGGTGCGGTTGCCGACGCGGAAGATGTGGGTGTCCACCGCCTGCGCCGGGAAATGGAACCACATGTTAAGGACCACGTTCGCGGTCTTCCGCCCCACGCCCGGCAGCGTCATCAGGGCGGCGCGCGACGACGGCACTTCGCCGCCATACTCGTCGACGAGGATGCGGGAAAGCTTCATCACGTTCTTCGCCTTCTGGCGAAAGAGCCCGATCGTCTTGATATGCGCGATAAGGCCTTCCTCGCCCAGATCCAGCATCTTCTGCGGCGTGTCGACCGCCGCGAACAGGGGCCGGGTCGCCTTGTTCACCCCCGCATCCGTCGCCTGCGCCGAGAGCGCGACCGCGACCAGAAGCGTGAAGGCGTTGACGTGCTCCAGCTCCCCCTTCGGTTCGGCCTCGGCCTCACGGAAACGGCGGAAGATTTCGGTGATCGTCGCGTAATCGAGCTGTCTGGCCATGGCCTTGGCATATGCCCGGACCGACACATGCGAGCAAGGGGCTCGCGGGGGTCGCAGGCGTTTTTGCCGGCTCCGGTGCCCGTTAACCTCAATTTTCCCGTTCGCTGTCAAGGTCGGGGTGAAAACGACGCAGCAATCGACGGGCATGGGGCTGATTGGCGGCAATATGGGGCGCGACTGGCTGGTCGCCGCGGCGGACGGGCCGGCGGAGGGGGTGACACCCCTTCCCGGCCTTCGCCGGCGCGCCAAGGCAACGCCCGTCAGGCTCGGCCTTGCGCCCGCGACGGTCATCGCGACGCAAGCCGGGCCGGTCCCGCTCGAATGGCTCAGACCCGGCGACCGCATCCTCACGCGCGACAGCGGCTACCGGCCGCTGCTCTGGATCGGCCAGGGCCGTCGCGCAAAGGGTGGCGAGGGTGCCCAAAGCGTCATCGCGATCGAGCCGGGACAGTTCGGCCCTGGCCAACCCGATCAGAGCCTGCGGCTGGCGCCCGATCACGGTATCCTTGTCGATGGCACGGCATTCCTTCCGACGCTCGGAACGGCCGAAGCGCTGGCACCGGCACTGTCGCTCTCCCGGTCCGCGCCGACGCGGCCGCTGGGCGGGCTCTTCCACCTTGTCCTTGCCGGGCACGAATTGATCCTCGCCAATGGCATCTGGGTGGAAAGCCTGCCGGCCGATGCGGCCTTCCGCCTCTTCCCGCGCCGCTCCGTGGCCCTGTGCGAAGATTTGCTCGCCGACATCGCCAACCCGCTCCGTCCACGCATTCGCCCCGACGACGTGGCGCCGGCACGGCCCGTCCGCCGACCCGGCCCGCGCGCCGCCTGACGGAAAAAGCGCAGAATCCGGGTCGCGCGCGCGCTCGCGGACGCTTAGGTTCCTCGGCAAGGAGACTTGCCATGCCGACCGAAACCCGTGCCGACGACCGATACCATTACGGCGTCATCGCCCGCGCCCTCCAGCTCATCGACGCCGCTGACGGCGCGCCTCTCGCGCTCGACGACCTCGCCCAGCGCCTGAACATGAGCCCAGCGCATTTCCAGCGCGTCTTCTCCCGCTGGGTCGGGGTCAGCCCCAAGCGCTATCAGCAATACCTGACGCTCGACCTCGCCAAGCAGCTGCTGGCCGAGCGTCACACCCTTCTCGACACCGCCGATGCGGCGGGCCTGTCCGGCTCGGGCCGGCTCCATGACCTCTTCATCCGCTGGGAAGCGATGAGCCCGGGCGAATATGCCCGCGGCGGCGAGGGGCTGACGATCTACTGGGGCTGGACGGAAAGCCCCTTCGGACCGGCCCTGATCATGGGAACCGAACGGGGCATCTGCGGCATCGCCTTCGCCGGCGACACCGATGCCGACGCGGCGATGGCCGATCTCTGCGGCCGCTGGCCGAAGGCGCGCTTCGTCGAGGATCCGATGATGCTCCGGCCCTGGGCGCTCTCGGCCTTCGGCGCGTCGAACGATCCGGCGCCGATCTACATGATCGGCGCGCCGTTCCAGATCAAGGTCTGGGAGGCGCTGCTGCGCATCCCCTCGGGCACGGTCACGACCTATTCCGACATCGCCGCCCATATCGGCAACCCCAAGGCGGTGCGCGCGGTCGGGACGGCGGTCGGGCGCAACCCGGTCAGCTGGCTCATCCCCTGCCACCGGGCGCTCCGCAAGACGGGCGGCCTCGGCGGCTATCACTGGGGACTGCCGGTAAAACGCGCGATGCTCGCCTGGGAAGCGGCGCGGGCGGATGCTGCGGACAGGCCAGAAGCCGCGCTCGCCAAGATGTGATGGGCGGATTGCCGCCGGAACCTGTTTTGTATACGGGCGTTATTGCCTAACAGCGGCTAATCTTGGACGAAACGCCCAAGCATACCAAACCGGAGCAGCATAAATGCGCATCACGACACTTCTCATCGGCAGTTCGGCCGCCGCCCTCTTCCTGGCGGCCTGCACGCCCGTCGACCAGTATTCGGCCGACCCCAACCAGCGCACCAAGGAAGGCGCGCTGACCGGGGCGGGCATCGGCGCGCTGGCCGGCATCCTGACCGGCGAAGGCGGCAAGGACAAGCTCGACCGCGCCGTGGTCGGCGCCGCGATCGGCGGTCTTGCGGGCGGTGTCGTCGGCAGCAATCTCGACCGTCAGGCGCGCGACCTCCAGGCCGAGATCAGCGACAGCCGCGTGCGGATCATCAACGAGGGCAACCAACTGCGCGTCGTGATGCCCGAAGGCATCCTCTTCGCCACCGACAGCGCCGCGGTCCAGCCGTCGATCCAGAACGATCTCTACGCGCTTGCCGACAACCTCAACCGCTACCCGAACACGCGGGTGGAGGTGATCGGCCACACCGACAACACCGGTGCGGCGGCCTACAACCAGGACCTGTCGCAACGCCGCGCGGCGGCCGTGGGCGCGGTCCTGCGGAACGCCGGCGTTTCGGGCGGGCGCATCGTCACCTACGGGCGCGGCGAGGATGTCCCTGTCGCCTCGAACCTGACGCCGGAAGGCCGGGCCCAGAACCGTCGGGTCGAGATCCTGATCATCCCGACCGGCTGATCCGACCCCATCTCGCAACCGAAAAGGCCGGGCCCTGCGCCCGGCCTTTTTTATTGTCTTCGTCCGGCCGCGGTCATACATCTTGACCAATCCGGGGGTCATCATGCCATTCCAGAAAGTCGAGCCGGAAAAGCTCTCGCATTCGGTCGTCCGTCAAATCGAGCGGCTGATCCTGGAAGGCATCCTGCGCCCCGGAGAACGCCTGCCATCCGAACGCGAATTGTCGGATCGGCTCGGCGTGTCGCGCCCCTCGCTGCGCGAGGCCGTGGCCGAGCTTCAGGCCGCGGGCCTCCTTACGACGCGGGCCGGTGCCGGCATCTATGTCGCCGAGGTTTTGGGCTCCGCCTTCTCGCCGGCGCTGATCCGGCTTTTCGCCAGCCATGACGAAGCGCTCTTCGACTACCTCTCCTTCCGCCGCGACCTCGAAGCGCTGGCCGCCGAACGCGCGGCGCGGCTCGGGTCGGATACCGATCTCGAGGTGGTCGACACGATCTTCCGCAAGATGGAGGCCGCGCACCTCAAACGCGATCCGGCCGACGAGGCGCGGCTCGACGCCGAGTTCCACATGGCGATCATCGAGGCCAGCCACAACGTGATCATGCTGCACATGATGCGCTCGATGTTCGACCTCTTGCGGCAGGGCGTCTTCTACAACCGCCAGGTCATGTTCAAGCAGCGCATGACGCGGGGGGCCCTCCTCGACCAGCACCGGGCGATCCGCGACGCGGTCTTGGCGCGGGACCCGGCGGGGGCGCGGGCTGCGGTGGAGCAGCATCTGAACTATGTCGAACAGGCGCTGGCCGACGACCGGAAGGCCGAACGGAACGAGGCCGTCGCCCGGCTCAGGATCGCGCAGGAGTCCGAGCGCGGCTGACCGGCCGGACCGCCGCCTTCCGGGCAGGAGGAAGATGAAAAAGCCCGGCCGCGGGGCCGGGCTTTCGGTCTTTGTCCCTCGTGCCGCAGATCAGTGCAGCTTGGCCTCGACCTCGCCGATCGCGCTGGCGATCAGGTCGTTCTTTTCGGCCGCCGTCATCGCGCTGGCGATCAGGTCGCCTGCCGCCGCCACGGCGATGTTCACCGCGCTGTCACGGACCTCGCGCACGGCAGCCGCCTCCGCCGAGGCGATCTGCTCCTCTGCCGCGGCCAGACGCCGGGTGATCGAGGCCTTGAGATCGGCCTTGGCCTGCTCCGCCGCCGCCATCGCCTCGCGCTTCGCGGTCTCGACGATGCGGTCGGCCTGCTCCTGCACTTCCTTCTGCTTGCGCTCGTAGGAGGCGAGGATCGTCCGCGCTTCGTCATGCAGCGCCCGCGCCTCGTCGAGATCCGACTTGATGCCCGCGGCGCGCTTGTCGAGAAGTCCGCCGATCAGCCCCGGCACCTTGAAGTAGATCAGGACGCCCACGAAGACGAGGAACGAGATCGTCACCACGAAATCGGTGTTGCGGAGCGAGAAGAACGGCCCCGTCGCGGCAAGCGCCGGGCTCGCCGTCAGGCTCAGGAGTATTGCGAGTTTTTTCATCGTCTCACCCCTTCAGCCTGGCGGTCACGGCAGCGGCCACCGCTTTCGCATCCGCCTTGCCGCCCAGTGCGGCGACGAGCGCCTCGGCGGTGTCCTTCGCGACCTCGGCCACGTTCTTGGCCGCGCCCGCCCGAATCTCCTCGATCCGCTTGGTGCTTTCGGCCGCCTTCGCGGCGATCTCGGCATCCGCCTTCGCGGTCGCCTTGTCGAGGTCCTTCTGGATCTCGGCCCGCGCCTCGGCGACGATCTTGTTCGCCTCGGCCCGCGCGTC
>JBNKFC010000065.1:0-2635 GCA_050289105.1 Paracoccaceae bacterium
TCGGGCGCGAGCGCCATGAGCACCGGGCCGAAATCCCCCGGCAGATCGGCGCGAATCCGCGCGAACTCCTCCGGCCGGGCCGTGGCGATCACCGTCGCCGCGCCGATGCGCCGCCACGGAAGGATGCCGCGGGCAAGGCAGAACTCCGCCCCGAGCCGGTCGAGCAGGCGCGCGTCCTGACGCTCAGCGATCAGGTCGACGGCCTTGGCGTTCCACTGGACGGAGAGGGCGGCGGTCAGGTCCGCCTCGCTGACCCAGCCATGGGTCAGAAGGATATCGCCGAGCCGCACGTCCTGCCGGTCGCGCAGCGCCAGCGCCTTCAGCATGTTGCCGGGTTCGACCGCCTTCATGTCGATCAGGATCTGGCCGAGTGGCTTGCGCTGCGCCCTGTCGCGCCGCATGCGCGCCCGCGGCGCGAAGGCCGGCAGCGGGGCTACGACCGAGGGCTCGGACGTGACAAGACGCAGATGGGCGGCAGGCGGCGACATGACGATCCCGGCTGGGGCGATTTCGATCGACCCTCCTCCGCGCCTCGTTAACAGCCGGTTAACAAGACGCTGCAAATTGCAGCGATACCGTGATTTTTCGCGCTTCTCGCCGATGCGGAACAGCCCGCTTTCTTCTGTTCGAAAATACTCCCCGCGGAGCGCCCCAAGTGCCCTTCGTGGCAACGAAGGGCGCGAGAGAAAGGACTTGCGCGCGGGACTCTGCCCCGCGCGCTCCATCGGATCAGATCCGGTTCGACAGGGTCAGGCGGCGCGGCGGGCGCGCATCGCGGCGGCGAACCGTTCGAAGAGGTAGAAGCTGTCCTGCGGTCCCGGGCTTGCCTCGGGATGATACTGAACCGAGAAGACCGGGCGGTCTTCAAGCCGAATACCGCAGTTCGAGCCGTCGAAGAGCGAGATGTGGGTCTCGCGCACGCCATTCGGCAGGGTCTGACTGTCCACCGTGAAGCCATGGTTCATCGAGGTGATCTCGACCTTGCCGGTCTCCAGATCCTTCACCGGATGGTTGGCGCCGTGATGGCCGTGGTTCATCTTGATCGTCCGGGCTCCAAGCGCGAGGGCCAGCATCTGGTGGCCAAGGCAGATGCCGAAGACTGGCAAGTCGCGGTCGAGAACGCCCTTGATCATCGGCACGGCATAGGCGCCGGTTGCGGCCGGATCGCCGGGACCATTCGACAGGAACACGCCTTCGGGATCGTGTGCCAGAACCTCTTGCGCCGTCGCCGTTGCCGGCAGGACGGTGACGTCGCAGCCCGCCGTGGCGAGGCAGCGCAGGATGTTGCGCTTGGCGCCATAGTCGAGCGCCACGACACGGAACCCGTCCCCCTCGCGCTTGCCGTAGCCCGTGGGCCAAGACCAGCGGGTCTCGTCCCAGCGGTAGCTCTGGGCGCAGGTCACGTCCTTGGCGAGGTCGAGGCCGACGAGGCCCGACCAGGACCGCGCCTTGGCGACGAGCGCGCCGATGTCGAACTTGCCGTCGGGATCATGCGCCAGCGCCACATGCGGCGCGCCCTGCTGACGGATCGCACGGGTCAGGCGCCGGGTGTCGAGGCCGCCAATGCCGATCCGGCCGCGCTTTGAGAGCCAGTCGACGAGCGGTTCGGCCGCGCGCCAGTTCGACGGTTCGGTCGGGTCCCACTTCACCACCATCCCGGCCGCGACCGGGTCGGCGGTCTCGTCGTCCTCGGGATTGACGCCGGTATTGCCGATATGGGGGAAGGTGAAGGTCACGATCTGCCCGGCATAGCTCGGGTCGGTCATGATCTCCTGGTATCCGGTCATCGCGGTGTTGAAGCAGAGTTCCGCCACCGCCTCGCCCGTCGCCCCGAATCCCTTGCCGTAAAAGACGGTGCCATCGGCGAGCGCAAGGCAGGCGGTGGGCTTGTCCGCAGGCTTCTGGCTCGTGGGCATGGCGCGACTCCCCGGATGTCAAATCCCGCGGAACCTAGAGGTGCCGACGGAGTTGGTCAAGGGTCCGGATGAGTTTTGGCTTACGTAGCGATATCAACAAGTTAGGCGAAAATCGACCGGTTGTGCCCGGCTGGCGTTGGCGATATGGTGGGACCTTCGGAAGCTCAGGGGATGGAGACCCGATGGATATGCGCGAAAGGATCGGCGCGGCGCTCAAGGATGCGATGAAATCCAGGGATGCCGAGCGCTTGTCGACCCTGCGGCTGATCAATGCCGCGATCAAGGACAAGGATATCGCCCTGAGGGGCGAGGGGGGCGACGCCACGGTCGGCGACGCCGAGGTGCTGGCCATTCTCGGCCGCATGGTCAAGCAGCGTCAGGAATCGGCCCGCGCCTATGAAGAGGGTGGGCGTCTGGAGCTTGCGGAAAAGGAACTCGCCGAGATCAAGGTGATCGAGGAGTTCCTGCCGCGACAGCTCTCGCCCGAAGAAGTCGGCGCGGCCGTGGATGCGGAGATTGCCGAAGTCGGCGCCAACTCGATCCGCGACATGGGCAAGGTCATGGCGGCGCTGAAAGCGAAATATACCGGCCAGATGGATTTCGGCGCCGTGGGCCCCATGGTGAAGGACCGGTTGGGGTGAGACGCGCCCGGACGGGCTTCCGGTGGAAGCCCGTCAGAGCCGAACGCTCGTTTCTCAAGAAACGGGCAGGAAGAGGCG